>JAZQRT010000145.1:0-11206 GCA_045629725.1 Eubacteriales bacterium
GGCGGCGGACAGGTCGGCGACAGCGGTATTCTTGTAAACTGTGACGGAGCCGAGATTTCGGTTATCGACACAAAGAAAACAAACGACGTTTACGTTCACGAGATAAAGGTAGACACGGGTGTACTCAAGGTAGGCGACACACTCACTCTCAAGATAGACAGAGAAAGACGTCTTGCTATAAAGAGAAACCACTCTGCGTGCCATCTTCTTCAGGCGGCTCTTCGTCTTGTGCTCGGCACTCACGTTGAGCAGGCAGGCTCCTACGTTGACGAATACAGAGTAAGATTTGACTTCACTCACCTTGCGGCTATGACGATAGAGGAGATTGAAAGGGTTGAAGCAATAGTTAACTCTCACGTTCTCGCATCCGAGGGATGCTCCACTACCCTTACCGATATGGAGGGCGCAAAGAAGCTTGGCGCTATGGCTCTCTTCGGTGAGAAATACGGCGACACCGTAAGAGCGGTTAAGATAGGCGTTTCCTCCACAGAGCTTTGCGGAGGTACTCACGTTAAGAATACCTCAAACGTCGGACTTTTCAAGATCGTTTCCGAAACCTCCGTTGCTGCAGGTGTACGCAGAATTGAAGCGGCAACAGGTCTTGAGATTTTAAATCTTCTTGCAGAAAAGCAGACTCTTATTGAAAAGACTGCAAAGGAAATGAAGGTTGCAAATCCTGCAGATATCGCAAAGCGCGCTTCTCAGATGGCAACAGAACTTAAAAACGCAAATTCCGAGATCGAATCCCTCGAGGCTAAGATAGCAAATGCTAAGCTTTCCTCCATCAAATCAAGTGCTAAGGACGTTTCTGGAATATCCGTTATCGTAACTAAGGTTGAGGGCATTACTATTGACGCGGCAAGAGGTCTTTGCGACGAGATAAAGGTTGAAACACCCGCAAGTGTAACCGTATTCGCTATTGTAAACGACGGAAAGGCTAACCTTGTTTGCGCTTGCGGTAAAGAAGCAGTTGCAAAGGGTATGAACGCAGGTAAGATCGTTAAGGAAATGGCAACCATCTGCGGAGGTGGCGGCGGCGGACGTCCCGATAGCGCAACCGCAGGTATCAAGGACATCTCCAAATACCCCGAGGCTGAGGCTCGTCTTCCCGAGATCATCGCAAGGGACGTTAAATAACGTATTTATTATGGGTTTTCACCCAAATAACGAACAAAGGCACAAACAAAACACTCTTATTAAAGCTTTTGACCTACCTTTTTTATAAGAAAGGTAGGTCAAAAAAAGAAAAAAATAATAATAAAAAAGGAGCAAGGATATGGCGGAACGTAGAACTACGACAATCAACAACATCATAAATGAGCTCAAGCTTGAGGCGATATATCTTCCCAAAAACGGAAAGACCGAAATACACCGTCCCGATACAAACCGCCCTGCTTTTGCTCTGACAGGCTTTTTCGATCAGTTTGAAAAGGACAGAATACAGATTATCGGAAATGCAGAGCATTCGTATCTCAGTTCCCTTTCTCCGGGAATGAGAAAACACAGAATTGCAGAGTTTATAGCCAGATCTCCTGCTGCGGTAATTTTCACAACTAATTTACCGGTATACCCCGAGTTCATCGAAGAATCGGTAAAATATTCAGTTCCGCTTCTCAGAACGTCAAGCTTTACCTCCGAATTTGTTGCATCATTACTTGGATATCTTCAAGTTTGCCTTGCACCCACGGATACCATTCACGGTGTTTTGTTAGAGATCTACGGTGAAGGTGTACTTATTATCGGAGACAGCGGAATCGGTAAAAGTGAAACTGCTATTGATCTTGTAAAGCGAGGACACAGACTTATTGCCGACGATGCAGTGGAAATCTCAAAGGTATCCTCAAAAACACTTGTTGGAAAATCTCCCGAGCTTATCAAATACTATGCCGAGCTTCGAGGTGTCGGTATCGTTGACGTAAGACGTCTTTTCGGTCTTGAAGCGGTTAAGAACACGCAGAAGATCGATATTGTAGTATATCTTGAGGATTGGGATCCAAACAAATTCTATGACCGTCTTGGACTTGATACCGAGGAGATGGAGATCCTTGGACTCATGATACCGAGAATAACCATTCCCGTTACACCCGGACGAAATCTTTCCATCATAATCGAGGTTGCGGCAATGAATCAACGTGAAAAGCGTATGGGCTATAATACCGCCGAGGAATTCTACCAGCGCACCATCGAGCAGGCAGAAAGACTTGCAAAAGAAAATGAATAATATAAAAGGCAGGAACACAAAATTCCTGCCTTTTATATTATTTACCTATTGTTGAAAGATCAAATCCCTCTGCATAAACCACCTCATAGGTAGCAGTAAGCTCGGTCATGATCTTGAGGTACTCGCTGTACTTATATTCATCTCTCAGATCGTCAAAGTTTTCACTTATGTAATCATCTGTGATATCAACTCTTTTGGTAATATAATAGCCGTAATCCGCGGTATAAACATCGGAAAGCTCACCAACCTTAAGAGACTTGACCTTACTTTCGTAATTTTCCTGCATGGTTAGGGGAGCAAAGACGATCATTCCTTTATTCTGGTGGTCGCTGTATTCTTCTGCAAGAGCTTCTATATCCTCTCCTGCTAAAATTCTGGCATGGAGTGCCTTTGCAAGCTCCTCGCCCCTCAGACCGTCCTTCTCGGTATCGGGGTAGATAACGATATTTACAGAAGCCATAAATGTGTCTTTAACAGCCGCTTCAACAACCTTATCACTTGAAATGATTATCATATTTGCTTCCTCTGCAAGATATGCAGACACAACGCTTTCAAGCTCAACGTGATAATAGATGTCATAATACACCTGCTGGGAAACGTAATCCTTTGCAAGCTCGGATATCATTGTTTCCGTATCGGGATATGAATCACGCATCGCTTCCATTTCAAGCTTCAGAAGCTCAAGAGATTCCTCGGTAGGCTCAAGATCGTATTTTTCCGCCATATCTTCGATTGCAACGATCTCACGAAGAGTGCCGAGAGTCTGCTCCAATATTTCTTCCTCGGACTTGTCCTCATTTCCTGCGGCAAGCTTGTAGGACATGAAAAAATACGTAAACATATCGTAGGATATTTCATGGCCGCCAACCGTAAGCGCAGTTTCGGGATTGTTTGAATGATATTTTACATTACATGATGCAAGGCTTGACACAAGCAAAATGGCAAGTAATGCAATTGAAATAATTTTCTTCATAATCAACCTTTTATAAAAGGGACCGATGGGTCCCTTTTTATTTATTGGATTTTTGTGTTAGAAAACGGAATCGTCCGACTCCTAACAATGTTTAAAAATGCTTATTTTTTCTTTTTCTTACTTTTGGGTGTTTCCTTTGTTATCGACTTTGATGACTTGGACTTTTTGTTCGGATTCTTCTTGTTTGAAAGAACAAGAACATATGCGGCAACACCTCCGCCAATTATAACAACAGCAACGAGAACCACAATAAGAATGATCTCCGTTGAGGAAATACCGTCCGGTATCTCAGTAGTCTCGGGCACCTTATTGGGGTCATCCATTGAATATTCTGTCGTTACCACCTTACCGTCGATCAGATCGTTGGTTGCCCTCAAAAGCTTAACAATATCGGAATATCTTACATAGGACATACCGATTCCGTCAAGAGTATAATATGCATGACGTGAATTGTAAAGATAGAAGTTCATAAGGTGAGTCTTACCGCTCACTGTCTTTACTGTGATCGTAATATGAGGATTTGCAAGGTCTATCTTGGAAATGATATCCTCAGAAACCTCTACCTGTGTAGAAAGAGAAAGTAATACCTTATAGTAATTTGAGAAATTTTTAATACCGGATATTTTACTATTGGGTGCGATAGGAGCCGTTCCAAGAGACTCAATTATAACGTTCTCAAGCTTTTTATCATCCGTTATACTAAGCTTAAAGGTATCCTTAAGAGCAACAAATCCCGAATCAAGATATTCCTTGGGAAGCTTTGTGCTATCGATCGTAATATAATCAACACTATAGAAGGGAGTGAGGAAGATATATGACTCATAATAGTAAGAGAGCGCATATTCTATAAACTCAACGGATTTTACGGGGACCTCAACAATAATATCAAAGGATACGTTCCATGCATAATAAATGTCGCTTCCCTCAAGATTCTGAGTTTTTTCACTGAACATCACCCACTGCTGTGCCATGTGGGATTGGTTTGATGCATACATGGTCTTTGCCTCAAAAAGAAGCTGACGGTAGGGATTTTCCTTGTCAATACCATATTTTTCAAGAACGTCATCGGGAATATCCTCAAGAGCATCGGGCTTTGCATAAACTACCTTGTCACCGGATATACCCTTTTGAAGCACCTCGTAAAGCAAATTACTGTAATCCGCACTTGCATCATATTCGTAAAGCTTTCCGTTTATTTCTGCATAAAGATGGCTTACCTTTGCTGTTTCCTCAAGAGCCTCTCCTTCAAGCTTTTTAATCTCGAAATAAGGCTTCAGACCTTTGTATATCGCAAAGGATTTGGGAACGTAGTCTGTCTGGTCCAAAAGCTGAGTTACAGTGGGAGCCATAAGACTGAACACCGAAGCGTTTATAAGTGAGCCGTAATAGCTGCTGATGATATAAACAGTGGGACGCATCTCGCCCTTTTCATCGGTAAAGCAAGCATAATAGCCGGTTGCAGTAGGAATTTTATTTCCCATTGTGACGGTATAGGTCTTGCCGTCCTTTTTTGTGATGGTATAGCTCGTGGGCATGGATGCCTCATCAAAGCCGTATGCCGACATATCGATCTTATCAACAGACTCGAATTCGATCCTGTCCTGAACCTTCATCTGTGTGTAATAGCCTAGAATGGTAATAAGCGCTGAAGAATCATAACTGATATTTTCATATCCCTTAATACCCCATGTGCCGTTTTCCGAGAAGAAGATCGTCCACTCCTCGTATTTCTGGACAGTTGAGTCGCCGTTTTTTACATCGACCTTATTTTTAATATCAACGTGATCAATATCAGTTTCTGATAACATGGGCATCATTCCAATGCTGCCGCCGGAAAGAATTACCTCTCCGTGGTGGGGGATGGGCAATTCATCATCCGTGGGTTCATCCGTCTGCAAATTTGGAATGAGAACCAAAATATACAAAGGAATTATTACCGCAACAAAAGCGGCAAGTATGATTATAAGCTTTGTTTGACGGGAGAGAACGGAGCTCTTCTTTTTTGAAGGCTCCGCAAGGGGTCTTTCCACGGAATAATCCGCATCCTCGTCCAAAAAGCTTTTATATTCTTTTTCTTTTTTCATTATCTGTTCTTTCTCCTTACCCAAACAACAACTCCGACAATTGAGATCGCAACAGGAAGAATCGCTGTAACTACGATAGTCCAAATGATCTGCTGTCCTTCTGTAATTGTGAGACCCTCGGAAAGATACTGCTTATAACTGATGTTTACAACGTCAGGGTCAATACTGTTGAGAGACATTGACTTGAGAGCGGCGTATACAATATCTCTGTTTCCGTAGGTCTTAAGATACTCGTCGCTAACGAAGCTCGATGAAGAACCTGCAAGAACGTATGAAGTATATGTGCTCGCATTATCAACAATAATATCACGTCCCGAGATTGCAAGAAGGGTCTTGTATCCTGAGTTGAATGACTGAGATGAATCTTCAAGATTCGTTACTGTTGCAGAGTTTGAAATTGTAATGATCGAGTCAACGTAATAATCATCGCTGAGAGATGAAGAATTTGTTGCTTCGATCTTCATGGCAGACGCATTTTTGATGAGAGTCTTGATCTCGAGTGATTTGATAGTGCTGATGAAAGAATATCCAAGTCCGCGGGAGTTGGAGGTACTCTCCTCTTTTGTAACGTAAGTGCCAACTATTGTCTTCTTATCATCGCTGAGCGCATTTGAGGTACCCTCTGTTACTACGCTTGAGGAATAGTAAATACCGTAATCCTGCATAAGTGACAGAAGCTCGGAAAGATTTCCGTTTGCACTATACTCAGAATCAATGAAAGTAAGCATGTGGTGAGGAACCTTATCGTAATCCACAAAATCACTGAGCTTCTTAATTTCGTTCACATCACTGTTTACTCCTCCAAAATCCTTTTTGGGAGAGTTAACGATAACAAGCTTTCCTTTTTCATAGTCGAAATCTTCCTTGGTAAGGTCAATATCCTTTACGGTATAACCTGCAATAGCAAGAAGCTCACGAAGCTCTGTAAGTGTTGTGTACTCACCGTGACCTGTTGTGATATAAGCAATAGCATCCGTCGAGAAAAGCTGAAGAATGCTTCCCGTCATTTTGCTTTCAATATTGAAAAGTGTATATTTATCACCGGATGAAAGGCTGGAGTCTGTCAGATAGAAAAGAGTATAAGGAACGGAAATATATTTTCCGTCAGGTCCTTCAAAATATATATCGGTTGTGGTTATAGTCTGTGATGTCTTGTCAACAGAGTGAAGAAGGTATTTCTGCACCTTTTCGGGAGTCTTATTGGGCTCAATAAACTCAAGCTCAATAAAATCAAATTCTTCCTCATACTGCTTTGCCATCTCATATATCTGCTTCATCATAAGATAGGAAGTATTGGCAATCGCTGTTTCACTGGACATGAAAACGATCTTAACCTTAAGCTCGTCCTTCTTATCCTCGGGAAGACCGGACTTCATATCATCAAAAAGCACTCTTGTTGTATCTGAGATCTCGTAAAGCTGCTCTTTGGTCATATCAATATGGAAGAAAGAATAAAGACTGTTTCCAAGAGCTGATACGATAATATTAAGAATGAGTATAGCTACGATAACAAGAGCAGTATAGGCAATCGCCATCGAGCCGTATCTGAATTTTTTATTGTTTTTCATTTTGCTACCTCCTTGCGATCAGTTCCAACGACGCTTCTCAAGAACGCGCACCGTAAGGAATACAAAAATGGAACTGAGTGAGATATAATAAATCACCGCAGGAATATCAAAAATTCCATATGTGAAGTTTGTAAATCTTGAAAGAATGGATATCCAGCTAAGGATAGTCTTGAGCACTGTTGATGAAACAGACGCTTCAATAATGCTTGTACCAATAAGAATAAGAAGGATCGCCATTGTTATGATACATGATACAAACTGATTTTCTGTAAGGGATGACACAAACACTCCAACTGCAATACATGATCCGCCGATAAGGAGAATAACGATAACCGAGCCGATAAGGATCGAAACAGGAGCGCTTCCATACTCAAACAAAATAATGAAATTAAAGCATGAAACTAAAATTCCTGATGCAAATACAGAAAATGCCGCAAGGAACTTGCCCATTACTATCGCAAAAAGGGAAACAGGAGCCGTAAGAAGCAACTGCTCTGTTTTCGTTTTACGTTCTTCTGCAAATACCTTCATGGTAAGGATCGGGATAAGAAGCACGAAGGAAAGAAGCAGGTATGAAAAATAGTTTTGAATATAACTTGCCGCACCTGCAAGTATGGTTGCTACAGAAAAGAGCAATCCGTTAACAGCAAGAAAAATTGCAAGATATACAAATCCGATAGGAGTTGTAAAATAACTTCTTAATTCTCTTTTATAAATGGCTTTCATTTCTTATTTCTCTCCTTTGCTGATTTCTTGGATTTTGAGCCCTTCTTTTCCTGCCCATCTTCACTTTCGCTTACCGCTGTAATAAAGATATCCTCCAAATTCATACCGGCAGCTTCCATTCCGATAACAGGCCAACCCTTTCCTGAAAGAGTATTGAAAAGTGATTTACGAATATCAATTCCGGGAGAGCTCTTAACGTGGTATGTGATACTATCCATATCCTGACGTCCGAGAGATTCTGCAAACGCAACGCCGGACATATGGCGAAGTGTGTCGAGAACCTCCTTCTCGGGTCCGCAGATCTTAACGTTTACGTCGCGTCCTCCGGAAAGAACGTTTGATATATTCTCCGTTTTTTCGTCTGCAACGATCTTACCCTTATTGATAATGATGATTCTGTCGCAAACGGCCTGAACCTCACCAAGAATATGTGTGGAAAGAATTACTGTATGACGTGCGCCGAGGCGTCTGATAAGATCTCTGATCTCTACGATCTGCTTAGGGTCAAGACCAACCGTAGGCTCGTCAAATATAATTACAGGAGGATTTCCCACAAGCGCCTGAGCAATTCCCACTCTCTGACGGTAACCCTTTGAAAGGTTACGTATGAGTCTGTCCTTCTGATCCTCTATCTCAACAACTGCACAGATTTCCTCAAGGTGCTTTTCACGGTTGAGAGTACATCCCTTAAGCTCGTATACAAACTTCAAGAACTCGATAACCGTCATATCAAGATAAAGAGGGGGAATTTCGGGAAGAAATCCGATAAGCTTTTTTGCTTCAATAGGATTTTCAAGTATATCAATTCCGCCAACCTTTGCGCTTCCCGAGGTACAGGAAAGGTATCCGCAAAGAATGTTCATTGCTGTGGATTTTCCTGCTCCGTTAGGTCCAAGGAAGCCAACAATTTCGCCGGATTGAATGCTGAAGGATATATCCTTCAAAGCCTCGATCTTTCCGTAATTTTTCACTAAATGCTCTATGTTTATCATTGCAATTTTATTTTCGTGTGTTAAAACGAAAGTCTCCTTGTTATTATTTCAGAATATTACAGGTTATTATATCATATTTTTTTAAACAAATCAAGAAGTTTAACAAAACTTTTATTCTTTTATTTGTTTTTTTGATAATTTTTATACAAAAATAACACAACATCAAAATCATTCTTCCTTTTTTAAAATGTCCTTTATTCCGAACAAATCAACCCTTGCACAAAAAAAGAAAAAAGTTGTCCCATTCACCGTTGAAACAACTTTTTTACTTATATTTACAATCAATTCCTTTGCAATGATCTTTCTTCCTCTAAGGTAAGATGGCGCCACTGTCCCTCCGGAAGCTCATCTTCCTTGAGAACCAGTGAATCAAACCTGATCCTCTTGAGAAGCATAACTTGATTGTGTACCGCTCCAAGCATAAGCTTGATCTGGTGATACTTTCCCTCGGTAAGTATTATATTGGCACTCTTCTCCCCTTTTCTGATTACTTTGCAGGGAGATGTCATATAACCGCCAATGTCTACGCCCTTTTCAAGCTGAACTATATCATCGTCTGAAAGCGGGAACTTAACTTCAAAAAAATATTCCTTTTCTACGTGAGTCTTAGGTGCCAGAAGCTTATGAGCGAGTACTCCATCATTTGTAAGCACAACAAGTCCCGTGGTATTTTTATCAAGTCTGCCGCAAGGAAAAAGTCCAAGCCTTTGCTCCTTTTCGGGAAGAAGATCAAGAACTGTTTTTTCCTTTGGGTCGTCTGTTGCACTGACGTACCCTTGTGGCTTGTTCATAATAATATATGTGAATTTTTTATAGCCTATCACCGCTCCGTCAAGAGCAATAACGTCCTTTTCGGGATCAATATGTCTATCGGGTGCTTTAACTATCTCTCCGTTCACAGATAGTCTACCCGACCTTACAGCCTTGCCCGATTCTTTTCTGGTCATTGTACCCGTTTCAGACAAAAATTTATCAATTCTCATTAGCTTTCCTCATTTATTAACTCCTATCGTACCATTCAATCCAAAAATAAAATAAATGATCGAAGCAGAAATGATTACTATAGTAATAAGCAAAATAACAAGTGAGCGTACGCTCCAAAAGGATTTTTTCTCGCCTGTTTTTTCATTTTCGCTCCTCGGTACAAGTCTTGCGGAACGAAGTGCAGTTATTACCGGCTTATAGAGCGCAAGTACAATTCCCGCATTTAAAATTGTTTTTGTAAGATTAAAGGGCAAAAGCAAGGTTGGAATCAGCTTTATAACCGTTTGTACGTCTGCCCCCTGCATATAAAGAGGCACGATCAAAATATTGCAAAGAAGCATTGCGCTTACAGTTGCAACCACCGCTGACGAAAGTGCCAATGCAACACCCGTAAGATTTCTTCGCTTAGAATAAATATAACCTGCTAAAACAGAAAAGACTCCGGTTGAGATTATATTCATAATATATCCCCAAATACCCGTATTTCCAACAGTTATCTGCTCAATAGTTGCAACGATCAGAGTTATGATCGCACCGGATGCCGGTCCGAGTATCAAGGACGCAATACATACAATCGCATCCTTTGCATCAAAGGTAAGGAATGAAACGTCAATTCTGAAAATTAAGGTTACAGCATAAGCCAAAGCCGTAAAAAGCGCAAGTGTTGTCATCCTACGGATGGCAAGTCCATCTTTTCTTTTCATAAAAAATAAAAACCTCCATTTGTTAAATGGAGAGAAGGTATTATCGCAAAAATCGGCAAAATATCTTCTCCCTTCCGGACTATACCGTCGGTACAGGAATTTCACCTGTTCGGCACAAAAAGTGTTCGGGGACTTTCCCGCCGGTGTGGATTTACACCAACCCCCAAAGATTTAATATATTCAAAATATGCCATTCCGATTTCTCGGAATGGCATACTTTATTTATGTGGTTTTATTATCTGTCAATTATTCCTTGATCTCGATAACAACGCCGGAACCAACTGTTCTACCACCCTCACGGATAGCGAAACGAAGTCCCTTTTCGATAGCGATAGGTGTGATAAGCTCAACTGTCATATCAACGTTATCGCCGGGACGGCACATCTCAACTCCGTCGGGAAGCTCGATGATACCTGTAACGTCTGTTGTTCTGAAGTAGAACTGGGGTCTGTAACCAGCGAAGAAGGGCTTCTTACGTCCGCCTTCCTTCTCTGTAAGAACGTATACCTGACCTACAAACTTTGTGTGGGGCTGGATGGAGCCGGGCTTACAAAGAACCTGTCCACGCTCGATCTCGTTCTTAGCAACACCACGGAGAAGCGCACCGATGTTATCGCCTGCTTCAGCCTGGTCAAGAAGCTTGTGGAACATTTCAACACCTGTAACAACAGTTGTCTTCTTCTGGTCTGTAAGACCAACGATTTCGATTGTGTCGGATACCTTAACTGTACCACGCTCTACTCTACCTGTAGCAACTGTACCACGTCCGGAAATGGAGAATACGTCCTCTACGGGCATAAGGAAAGGAAGGTCTGCCTTTCTCTCGGGAGTAGGAATGAATGTATCAACCTCGTTCATGAGCTCAAGGATAGGAGCGTACTCGGGAGCGTTAACATCAGTGTTAGTGGACTCGAGTGCGTCACGTGCGGAACCGCGAACGATAGGAGTATCGTC
>JAZQRT010000146.1:0-2253 GCA_045629725.1 Eubacteriales bacterium
CACACTTGTTGCCCTGAGAAGCACTATCATAGAACCGTCATCCATAATTTCTAAAGCGGTTTCCGAGAATCCGTCACACATATACGCAGTCGGATGCTTGGTAGTATTGGGGATATACGGAATATATCCCGCAAGTTCAAAGGTATGTCCGTTATCCGATGATCTATAAAGGACGGAGGCGCTGCACACGTCAACCCCGCCGTTGTAAGGATTCAGGTGCGCACCGGTATAAGATGTGATCCAGATGTTTCCTTCCTTATCCGTACGGAAGCCGCGTCCATAGGGGCAGAATGGTGCCATAACAAAATCTTCTTTTCTAAGGACACCGCGCACCGACATATGCGGATGAACGACCTTGACCTTTTCTTCCGCGCTCACCGATTCCCCCGCTTTGGTTCTGTAACCGATCCATTCTTTCTTTGAATATTCATCGGGAAGAGTTTCCATATCGTAAATGTAATTCGATTGTCCGAAAATATCTATATACATAAACTGCGGATACGGCCAGCTTCCGTCGGCTTCTTTTGTGATCTTATCGCTTGGAAGCCTCTGCGTTACGATCCTTGCCGGTTTAAGCTCCGAGATCTTGCAGGAAAGACCTGTTCTCAGCGGGAAATGCAGTCTGTCACCGTTTGGTAGGAGGTGACCCACTTCTGCTTCGCGCATATCAAGTCTTCTTTCCCAGGTCAAACCGTTATCTTTGGAAACGCACCAAACGTCTTTATTCCGTCCAAACTCTGCCCAATTATCATCGGCATCGTGGGTCTTGATCGCCAAGGATCCGTCTTCGCATTTAAAAATTTCGGGAAATTGCACCTGACCCCAAAAGCTATCCTCATACGCAGGGCCTTGATAAACAACGCTTTCTTTACTGATACTTATCTTCATTTTTATTCTCCTGATAACTGTGCCTCGTTTCTTCGAATATCTGCAAAAACAGTATCAAAGAACTTACGCTTATGCACCCAAAATGGCTCGGTATCTCTTCCGAAATGTACTCTGTTGGAAAGCAATATACAGTATATTTTAGTCTCACGGTCTACGTAAAGATAAGTTCCCGTAAAGCCGGAATGGCCATAGCTACCACGCGACATATTGGCACCTCCGGGGTATACCGCTTCACGAAACATATGAAACCCGAGGCCGCGCGCGGAATCGGATATACCCTCAGTATAATCGGTTACTGCAAGATCAAAGGTACTCTTTTTAAGATATCCTTTTGCTTCGCAAGAAAGGAGGGCGGCAAATTTTATACAGTCATCAAGTGTGGAAAACAGTCCTGCATTACCCGACACACCGCCGATTGAATGAGCGTTTTCATCGTGTACGTGACCGCAAATATATTCATCGGACTCTTTCTCCTTTTCGGTGGAAGCACATATACGACCGATAGGAGGACAATAGCATGTATCATGCATTCCAATAGGCTCAAATACCTCTCTTTGCACGATTTTATCAAGAGATTCTCCACATATCTTTTCGAGTATTCTGCCCAAAACAATATATCCCATACAGCTGTATATAACGGTACTTCCGGTGGGAGCAGCAAGAGGTCTTTCCAGGATCACTCTTACAGCATCACGGGGATCGATGTTCATTTTCCACATATGGAAAAATGCCGCGATTCCTGAGGTATGAGTCATAAGCTGAAATATAGTAATATCTTCTTTACCGTAGCATTCACTAAAGAAATCGCCTATCTTGTCGGTTAAGTGAAGTTTACCTTGATCGATCAATCGGAGAGCAGCCATAGAGGTTCCCATCAGCTTGCTAAGTGATGCCATATCGAAAAGTGTGTTCTCCGTTATAGGAAGAGGCGAAGGAAAGACAGTTCGATTTCCGCCTATTGCACGGAAAAAGATCTCATCACCCCTACCTACTGCAGCAGCATAGCAAGGGAATGCCCCTTCTGCGACACCTGCATCTAAAAGTTTCTTCCAACATTGAGTATTGATATCATTTAGATTTGCAAATTTCATTTTTACGCCTCCATCTCATAACAAGGTAACTGAAAAACCATTATCCTCTCTCGCAAATCGTCGCCTTCAAACAGATCGCCGCAGTCTATCTCATCATAAAATTCAAGCTCGTCCACGGTCATAAGGTAGCACATAAACTCATCGGACGGATAATAGAAAAACAAAAGTATCTCCCTCGGGTCTGTGTACCAGGACTCGATGATCCTTGCCATTACCTTTTGTAGAATTTCTACCGAAAAAGGATTAAAGAAATAGCATCGGTTGACCTTGGGCG
>JAZQRT010000147.1:0-12798 GCA_045629725.1 Eubacteriales bacterium
AATATTAATTTGGCGAAACGTGGGGGATTTAGTGCGTATCGTCCGTTTAAATATATGTTAATTCGGCAAATCACAGGGGAATTTTGCGATGTTCCCACCGTATTTGGTACGGGCACGGCACAGGCACCCCCAACGTCTGTAGGGGCGCCACCCTTCGTCCGTTTACATGAGGTATAACCGGTGCAGGGGTATCGTTAATTAAAGAATATGATCAATTTAAACTTTTTTAATAAAGTTTTGGAGGGTTCGGGAAGTTTTTTCAAAAAGCTTCCTGAGAAAAAGAAAGGAATTCAAGATGGAAAATATATTTGTAACAAACGAGGAGCACGAGGAAATTGCAAGAGCCGTGCTGGTTTCGGTGTTTCCGAAGGGCGAGGATCCCGAGGAGCACGAGGCTTCCCTTGACGAGCTTGAAAGACTTCTTGAAACAGCGGGAGGAGAGAGCTTTGCAAGACTTGTGCAAAACAAGGAGCACCCCGACAACGCGACATATATCGGAAGCGGAAAGATCGAGGAGCTGAAAACCCTTTGCCATACGGGCGGCTGTGAGCTTGTGATATTTGACGCGGAGCTTTCACCCTCACAGATAAGAAACATAGAAAACGAGCTTGCAAGGGACAGCGAGGGCGCAATCACCGTTATAGACAGAAGCATGCTGATACTTGATATCTTCGCTCTTCACGCGGTAACGGGAGAGGGTAAGGCGCAGGTTGAGCTTGCACAGATAAAGTATACAGCCCCAAGACTTATAGGAAAGGGAAAACAGCTTTCAAGGCTTGGAGGAGGAATCGGAACCCGCGGTCCCGGAGAAACAAAGCTTGAGCAGGACAGACGTCATCTTGCAAGACGCGCGGCTGCCCTTGAGCGGGATATTGCCGAAATGGCAAGGACAAGAGAGGTACAAAGAAAGCAAAGGGATAATACGGGCATGACCAAGATCGCCATCGCGGGTTATACCAATGCGGGAAAATCCACGCTCCTTAACCGTCTTACAGGCGCGGGAATACTTGCGGAGGATAAGCTTTTTGCAACCCTTGACCCAACAACGAGAAAATTCTCCCTCCCCTCGGGAAACGAGATACTTCTCACAGATACGGTAGGTTTTATCAGAAATCTGCCCCACCATCTTATCAAGGCGTTCAAATCGACTCTTGACGAGGTAAAATATGCCGATGCCATCGTTGTAATGATAGACGCATCGGATGCACAGTCCGCCTCACAGCTTGAGGTTACGGAAAATCTTCTTTCCGAGCTTGATGCCGGGGACAAGCCCATTATTTACGTGCTGAATAAGTGCGACAGACTTGAGGGCGGAGTTGTATTTCCTCCCAACGTCCTCGGCGGCGGAAAGAATATTGCCATGATATCAGCCCTCACCGGAGATGGAATTGAGTCCCTTATTGAAAAGCTGGAGCAGATAGCCTCAATGGGCAAGCGCAGAGTTGAGCTTCTTATACCAAACTCAAAGCTTTCCATGATAGATATAGTATATAAAACCGGCTCGGATATACAGATAGATTATACACCCGAGGGCGCCAAGATATCCGTGGTGCTGGACACCGCTTCCATCGGACGCCTTTCGCAGTTTAAGGTTGGTGAATAATATGGCGCAGAACGAAGCATATATTTCTGTGCTTTCCGAGGCAAATGCGGAGTATATAGACAGAAAATCCGTATTTATCGGCTACGTTAAGCCCGTCCAAACCAAGGAGGAGGCTCTTGAATTTATTGCCGCCATAAGAAAAAAGCACAGCGACGCAAGGCATAACGTATACGCCTACGTTACCCGCCACGATAATACCATGGGCTATTCCGATGACGGTGAGCCTCAGGGTACGGCGGGAATGCCCGTTCTTGACGTGATACGCAAGAAGGGTATAACCGACGTTGCCATCGTTGTAACGAGATATTTCGGCGGTATACTCCTTGGAACGGGAGGTCTTGTGAGAGCCTATACGCAGGCGGCATCCGATGCGGTAAACGCGGCAGGACTTGCAAGATACGATAATTACGCCGAGGTCCATATCGATTGTGATTATTCCGAATACGGCAAGATAAGCTTTGAGCTTGAAAAATATACGAAAAAGATAATAGATACCGATTTCGGTGAAAGAGTGAGTCTTAAATTCTTGCTTATATCCGAAGAATACGATGCCCTTGAGAAAAAAATAATCGAGCTTTTCGGCGGCAGAGTGCGTCCTGTGAGGATCAAGGATTGCTTTTTCTGCCCCGAGCTTGGTTGAGAATGATTTCCCCGCCGCGCGCGGGGATTTTGTGTAGAAAGCCCTCCCCCTCAGCCTTACGGCTGCCACCTCCCCCAAAGGTGGAGGCTTTCAAACCCGAACATTTGGCGAACCGTGGGGAAATTCGCGCATAAAACAAATTTATATGCGCCGTGAGGATTTTTGAGGATTTTTGCGTATATTATAAGTACAAGGATTTGATAAATCAGTTGGTCGGAGGTCTGAAATGACGATAAGGGAGACATCATATGCCTGTGAAAGAGCAAGGCTTTGCCCCGAGGCGATGCTTTGTGAAAATACGAAGGGACGCTTGAAGCCCCTTGCGCCGGATGACGTGAGAACGGAATATCAGCGCGACAGGGACAGAATATTACATTCCAAGGCGTTCAGACGTCTTATGCACAAAACACAGGTCTTTCTTTCGCCGGACGATGACCATTACAGAACCAGACTTACTCATACCCTTGAGGTCATGCAGATCGCAAGGACCATCGCAAGAGGGCTTTCTCTCAACGAGGATCTGACGGAGGCGATAGCTCTCGGTCACGATCTGGGGCATACTCCCTTCGGACATGCGGGAGAAAGGCTGCTTCAAAGATGCTACGATAAGGATTTTGCACACTATAAGCAAAGTCTGAGAGTGGTAGACGTAATTGAGGATCTGAACCTTACCTTTGAGGTCAGGGACGGAATACTGAACCACGCAGGTGACAATATGGCGGCGACTCTTGAGGGAAGGATCGTAAAGCAGGCGGACAGAATTGCTTATATAAGCCATGATATAGACGATGCCTGCCGCGCGGGAGTTCTGCATCCGGACGATATTCCTCTCATGATAAGAAACGTGCTTGGATATAATCACAGCGAGCGTATCGGAACCATGGTGGGAAGTATCATAAAAAGAGGAATCCGCGATGGAAATATCGCTCCCGAGGAGCAGGTGCTTGAGTCCATGATGGAGCTCAGAGAGTTCCTTTTCGAAGCGGTGTATACAAACCCCTTGGCAAAGAGTGAGGAGGTCAAGGCGGACAGTATGCTTGAAACTCTTTATAAGTATTTCGTTGCACATCCCGAGGAGCTTCCCACTATGTATAAGAAGATAGATGCGGACTCCACCGAGCGCAGAGTGGCTGACTACATATCGGGTATGACGGACAGATATGCCGTGAACACCTTCACAAGACTTTTCATTCCCAAGGAATGGAAGGGCGTTTCGGAGGACGAAGAGGAATACGGAGATTTTACTTATTGAAAATTAAACAGAAGAAAATAAAGGAATATTAAAAGGAGGAGCGGATGATAGACCACGCGGTTATATCGGATATAAAATTCAGAAATCCGATAGAGGACGTCATTTCCGGCTGGGTAGCCCTTAAAAGAGCGGGCTCGAACCTGAACGGACTTTGCCCCTTCCATTCGGAAAAAACACCCTCCTTCACAGTTTTTCCATCATCTCAGAATTTTTATTGCTTCGGCTGCGGAGCGGGAGGGGACGTCATTACCTTTGTGATGAGGATGGAAAATTTGGATTATCCCTCGGCGATAAAGTATCTCGGAAAAAGAGTCGGGATAGAAGTCAATGACGAGGAGGGAAATAAGTCCGAGGTTTCAAGAACGCGGATACTTTCCATGAACAAAAGCGCGGCAAAGTATTTCCATACCTGTCTTATGGAAAGCGACAATAACCCCGGAATCAGATATCTCAGAGATGAAAGAGGATTTACAAAGCAGCAGATAATCCATTTCGGACTCGGATACGTAAAAGATGGCTGGGATAATCTGACCAAATATTTAAAAGGGCTCGGATATTCCGAAGCCGAGATGAACGTGGCGTTTTTGGCGGCAAAAAGCAAAAAGGGCAGTTACTACGATTATTTCAGAAACAGAGTCATAATACCCATCATTGATATGACGGGAAACGTAGTCGCCTTCGGAGGACGTGTGCTGACGGATGAAAAGCCCAAGTACCTGAACTCATCGGACACGCCCGTGTTCAAGAAAAGCAAAAATCTGTTTGCACTGAATTTTGCGAAAAACACCTGTCAGGACAAGCTCATTCTTTGCGAGGGATATATGGACGTTATAGCCCTTCACGGCGCGGGATTTACAAATTCCGTGGCAACGCTTGGTACGGCGATAACCCCCGAGCATGCGAGAATGATGAAGCGGTATACAAAAAGCGTTCTGATATCCTATGACAGCGATGCGGCAGGTCAAAACGCGGCGGACAAGGCGTTCAGACTCCTTTCCGACGTGGGGCTTGAGGCAAGGGTGCTTGATATGGGAGATATAAAGGACCCCGACGAGTACATAAGAAAAAAGGGCAAGGACGCCTTTAAAAGACTGCTTGAGGGAACAAAGAGCAGATTTGAATTCAAATTTGACGCGCTTCTTGCGGCAAATGATATAAAGACCGTGGACGGCAGAGTTAAAGCGGCGTCAAAAACCGTGGAGCTGCTTTCACAGTACCCCTCTCTCGTGGAGAGGACCATATATGCCCAAAAGGCTTCAAAGGTCTTGGGAATAGGCAGAGAGGAGCTTCTGCTTGACTCGGCAAAGCTGATGAAAAAGACCGAAAAGCAAAAAAATACGGAAGAAAAACAAAAAATGATGATAAAAAGCGGCGGCTACGGCGACACCGTCAATCCGGATTACGTGAAAAATCCTGCGGCGGCATCGGCGGAGGAGGCTATAATCGGAATGATATTGCACCGTCCGGAGCTTGTGGCTGAGCTTGAAAAAATTAAGGACTTCGGACCTGCGGATTTCTTTACGGAATTTAACCGCAGAGTCTATGAATACATAATATCCAAAACGGAGGAGTCCGAGGGGGTATTTGACGAGGGCTGGCTTTCGGAAGCCTTTAACGAAGGTGAGATGGGCAGGATAGTCAAAATGAAGATAAGGCGTATGGAGCTTTCAAACAACAGCGCCGAGACCCTGAGGGAATGCGTCATGCGGTTGAAGGAGGCTTCAAGCGTAAAGAACGTTGTGGATATACAGGATCTTGAAGAATTAATAAAAAACAAACGGAGGAAAAATCAATGAGTGAAGAAAAGACAAATTCCCTTGCGGAGCTGATCGAAAAGGGTAGGGAAAAGGGAAGTCTCAGTGAAAAGGAGATCGAAAGAGCCTTTGAGGCGGCAGATGCAGACACAGAGCAGCTTGATAAATTCTACGAGGAGATAGACAATATAGGAATCCTTATCACCAAGGAGGACGGCGGAGAGCAGGACTTCGTATTGGAGATCGAAAGCGAGGTAGAAAAGTACGAGAGCGCAGAGGATATGGAAAAGATGCTCGTTCAGGAGGGACTTTCCATTGACGACCCCGTTCGTATGTACCTCAAGGAGATCGGTAAGGTAACCCTTCTTGACGCTGAGCGCGAGTTTGAGCTTGCAAAGAAAATGTCAGAGGGCGACGAAAAGGCGAAGAATCAGCTCGTTGAGGCAAACCTCAGACTTGTTGTAAGTATTGCAAAAAGATACGTTGGTAAGGGAATGAACTTCCTTGACCTTATCCAAGAGGGTAACCTCGGACTTATCAAGGCGGTTGAAAAGTTCGACTATACAAAGGGATATAAATTCAGTACCTATGCAACGTGGTGGATAAGACAGGCGATCACAAGAGCTATTGCCGATCAGGCAAGAACCATCAGAATTCCCGTACATATGGTGGAGACCATCCATAAGGTATCAAGAGTATCCCGTCAGCTTCTTCAGGAGCTTGGCAGAGATGCCACCGCTGCGGAGATCGCAAAGGTAATGAAGATGACACCGGACAAGGTCAGAGAGATCATGAAGATAGCTCTTGACCCCGTATCTCTTGAAACGCCCATCGGTGAGGAGGAGGATTCCCACCTTGGTGATTTCATTGAGGACTGCGATTCCCCCGCTCCCGAGGATCAGGTTTCCAAAACGCTTCTTCGCGAGCAGCTGGATAAGGTGCTCCATACACTGACTCCCCGTGAGGAGAGCGTATTGAAGCTCAGATTCGGACTTGAGGACGGCAGACCGAGAACTCTTGAGGAGGTTGGTAAGGTGTTTGATATCACAAGAGAGAGAATCAGACAGATCGAGGCAAAGGCGCTTCGTAAGCTTCGCCATCCCAGCCGTTCACGCCACCTCAAGAATTATATCGAGTAAAGCACAAATTGGTAATATTATGCAATTTCCCCGTAAAAAAATGATGCGGGAGAAAATATTATAAAAAATTTACAAATTTATTCGTTAATATCTTGAATAGAACTTGACAATGAAACAAAATTGGTGTATTATTATATTGTTAAATTGAGCCACTTGTATATTGTGCACAAATGTCTCAAAAAGAATCCTGAAAAAAGTTCGGAGGGAACACAATGAAAAAATCTAATTTAGCCCGCAGAGTGCTTTGCGCAATGCTTGGTATAGTGATGTTGGCGTCCGTTTTCACATCATGTGATAACTCTTACGTTGAAACAAGTACTGAAGCAGCAAAGGCAACTACAGTAACTCTCACGATGATCAAAGAAGACGGCATGACCGACGAGGGCATCTTGAGAATACAGAACGCACTTAACGAAATCACTGAAAACAGATACAACACTCATGTTGTGCTCCAGATGTTTACAGCTGAGGAGTACCAGAAGCAGGTTGTTGAAATGTCTCAGAAGCTTGATATCAACAATGCAGGACAGGAAGGCACAAGCTACGTTTCCAGCGAGGTAATTCTCGAGGAAGGCAAGGTATATAAGCAGGTTGCTAACGGAGACTATTATCTTGTTGACGAGCAGAACAGATCTCACGTTGTATACCCCACTCTTGTAAACACACAGCTTGACGTTCTTTTCATTGACAGTGTTGAAACCTTCACGATTCTTTCAAAGGGACGTGATGACAGATCATATCTTGCAGACCACAATATGATCATCGGCTCATCCGACCTTCCCGTTTCAAAGTATATCAACAGCACTCTTCTTAACTATACAAAGAAGATCAACGGAAAGTTCAGCGCAATTCCCAACAATATGTACTTCGGCGAATATTCCTACATGTTCGTAAAGAAGGAATATTTTGACGCATTCGACTATGATATTTCTCTTGTAAAGGATTTCTCAAACCTTGAGTCATTCGTATACGATATTGCAAATTCCGAGGAATATTCAGACGTAACCCCCGTTTACAACTTTAACGGATTCAACTTCCTTTCATATTTGGATTTTGAATCACCTCTTCTTCTCCAGCCTTCAACAAGCTACGCTTCAACGCTTCCTTTACACCTCAACGATATGACTCGTATGTCATTCTACCAGGCGTCAATGAATATGCTTTATAACCTTTCCAAGCTTACAGACCGCACATATAAGGAGACCAACGAGGTTGACTTTAGCGAGGACTTTGCGGTTGCTTTCATGACAGGTGAGTATGACATTCCCGAGCTTTACGCAGACCCTGATAAGGATGGCAAGGACGATTATTACGTAATCAATCTTGTTCGTCCCACAGTTGAAAACGAGCTCTTCGAATCCATGCTTGCAGTAAGTGAGTTCGCAACAGATAAGGAAAGAGCATTCCAGATCCTTGCGCTTCTCCAGGCTGACGCAGATATCGTAAACCTTCTTGCATACGGTATCGAGGGTGAGGACTACGATATCGACAAGGAAGGCGTTGTTACATACAAGGCAGACTCCAACTATGCTGTAGACTACAGAAAGGTTGGTAACACATTCCTTTGCCTCCCCAACGAGAAGATGGACGAAACAACCATGAAGTATGCACAGAACGATTGGGCACTTGCTAAGAAGCACAATGAAAAGCTTGTTGTCAGCCCCTACTGCGGATTCTACGTAACAGATGCTTCTCTTGAGGATTATATCTACACAGATGAAACCAAGTCCGGAATTGCATTTGCAGAGCTTCCCGACAAGACAGGCGTTCAGCTTGTTGACGCTAAGGGAAAACCCGTAAAGGAAAAGGGACTCACAAAGATCTACCTTTACAACAGCGTAATCCTGAAGCAGTTTGAGGCATACTGCGAGACCTTTGTTCCCCGTATGTCAGATTTTGAGGCTGCTTCCGAGTATGATTCATACAAGGACTACCTCAAGGCGCTCAGCAACGAGTTCCAGGCAACAGAGCTCTTCTCACAGCTCACAGGAACAAACACAGCAACAAACAACACATATGCAAACTCTTATTCACCCAAGGCTCAGTTCCAGGCATTCTGGGGTGCAGCAAATAAACAATAAAATATCAGGGGTAGATAAAAATATCCCCTAAACAATAAAAATAGTGCAGGGGGATGCGAAGGCATCCTCCTGTTCATTTATAGGATTTAGCAGGAGATAAAAAATGGAATATAAGAAGATAACCACCAAGGACGGCGTAAAGCTTGAGGCATTCCTCCATACAGATTATGAAGAATTAAACGTAGGACCGAGAAAAGCTCTGATAGTATGTCCCGGAGGAGGATACGGATTCCTTTCCGAAAGAGAGGCGGAGCCCATCGCGCTTAAGTTCCTCGCAGAAGGCTTTAATACCTTTATTCTCAGATACTCCGTGGGCAAGGACGCGGCAAATTTCAATCCCCTTTGCGAGATACTTCTTGCGATCAAGCATATAAGAGAAAATGCCGAGGAGTATAAAATAATCAAGGACAGAGTATTTGCCATCGGATTTTCCGCAGGAGGACATCTTGCGGCATCTGCGGCGACGCTTTACGATATCCCCCAGATCGAGGACAGAGTCGGACCCGACCGTGAGATATGCCGTCCCGACGGTGTAATACTTTGCTACCCCGTAATCGACGCAGGTGAGTACACACATCTGTGGTCGATACAGAATATAAGCGGACATGAGGAGCTGACAAGCGAGGATATCGAGCTGTTCTCCCTCCATAAGCACGTAAAGCCCACAACGCCTCCCGCATTTTTGTGGCATACGGCGGATGACGGGGCAGTTCCCTCTGAAAACTCCCTGCTTTATGCCCTTGCCATGAGAAAAAACAAGGTGCCCGTGGAGGTACATATATACCCTCACGGCAACCACGGACTTGCTCTTTGCAATAAGGAAACATGGTCGAGATATGATACCCACGTTATGCCCTACGTTGAAACTTGGGTGGAGCATGCGGTAAATTGGGCGCAGAAATTTCCGGAATTCAAGTGATAAGCAGGATCAAACCGTAAAAGCACTAAGTTAAACACTTCAAAAGAAAGGATATGCTATGAAAGTTCCCTCAATGTATTTTTTGGACGCTTCGAGATATGACTCACCAAGTATAACCCGAGCAACTCTTGACGACTCACGGATAACGCTTCTTTTGAGTGACAACGCATCGGAACTGCTCCGATATCCCGCCAATGACAGGGAAAGGACAGCAAGAGCCCTTATTTTCAGATCCACAAGGGAGGACAGAGCCTTTTACGGGGATATCGTTTCCTTGAAGCTGTCCCTTGTCAGTCTTGATTCGGCAGTGACCGCAAGAAGAATGGCTCAGACAAATGCGGTCAAATGCTTTAAAAACGTGAAGGTATTGTCGGCATTCCTCCTTTGTATTAATAAAATATTGGCGCTAAACTGCGAAAGTGAGATAATAAGGTCCATTCAAAGCTATTGGGGACAGGAGCAAAAAGCCTTTCTTGAAGAAATGCAGCAGGATATTTTAAAGGCAGAGGAGCTTATAGATTCCCTCGGCTACGTAAATATGCGCCTTGATAACACGGGCTTTGCTCTTATCAAGGACGAAAACAACGATAATTTCGTTGACCGCTTGAAGAAGATAAGCGAAGAATTGCAGGTGGAGATACCAAGGACCTCAATGCTTACCTTGAAGCTTGATAATGCCGCGGCGGACGCCCTTGAAACGCTTTTCCCCGAGATCTTCGGATATCTTACATCCCTTATAGAAAAGTACAAAACACTTCCCACAAAGGAGCTTTTCGGAAACAAGAAGGAGATAGATTTCTATCTTGAGCTGGGTGAGCTTGTGAGAAAGGCTGAGGAAAAGGGAATACCCCACACCTATCCCGAGAACAGCGAAAAGAAGAAGTTTGTTGCAAGGGACGCATACGATATATCCCTGCTTCACAAAAAGACGGAAAATATCGTGCCAAACGATATCACCTTTGAGGACGATTGCGGCTTCTGCTTCCTCACGGGAGCCAACGGAGGCGGAAAGACAACCTATCTCAGAACCGTTGCCATCAACCTCATACTTTCCCTTTGCGGATGTCCCGTTTTTGCAAGGTCAAGCGAGGTCTATTCCTTTGACAAGGTGGTAACTCATTTCCCCGTGGACGAGCGCTTCGGAGATACGGGAAGACTTGTTGAGGAGCAAAGGAGAATCGGCGAGATGCTTGATGATTCAACGGGAAAAAGCTTCCTCATGTTCAACGAAACGTTCTCGGGTACGGACGACGTCCGCGGATGCGAGTTGACACTTGATACCGCTGAAAGGATCAAGAAAATGGGCGCCTTCGGATTGTTTGTAACCCACTTCCACGAGGTTGCAAAGAAAGGGTACCCAATGCTCGGACCTCTTGTGGACGAGGGCGACGACAATAAACGCCTTTATAAGATAGTTATGAAAAACGGAGGAATCAATTCCTCCTTCGCAAATGATATTTTGAAGAAATACAATCTTGACCGCGAATCCATCGAAAGAAGGATCATGGAAAAGAAAGGGGGGCTTGCATAATGGAAAAGATATCAATGCTGTATAAAATTCCCGAGCCGCCCGCAACAACACCGGAAAATACGGTCTATAACCTTTCCCTTGACAGAACCATGGATATTTCCTGCTCGGATGTGAAGGCTCAGCGTTACTTTTTAAAGATCGCCGCATCTCCCTTGACGATAAAGGAAAATATCGTTTTCAGAAAGGATATACTTTCCGACCTTATGAAGAACAGGAATATGTATTATGACCTGCAGGATATCCTCGGAAAGTTTTATGATATCGGAAGGCATAACGAAAGGGAGAGAAAATACAGATTTTCCGCCAAGCATAATGACGAGGAGGTATCCTTCGGCAATAAAAGACAGGCTCTTGAAATGACGGCGATCACCGTGAAGAAGGTCTTGGAGATCGTGACGGAGCTTTACGAATTTCTTAATAGTAAGGATATCAGCTCCGAGGGCTTTTTAAATCTTAAGTCAAGACTTGCAAGGATCGCAAAATCCGAATGCTACAAAGAGCTTTGGGATATCTGCACCTACTTCTGCTCCATTTCCGATATCGAGTCCGTGGAAAGCTGTATGTCCATTGACAGGGACGGAAATATATACATATCAAGGCTCGTTTCCTGTAACGAGGAAAGAGAAGTGCAAAAATCCTCGGGATTGTTTGCCAAAAAGAAGAAGAAAAACGAGGCAGGACAGAGCTACCGACGTATAAGGCTTTCCAATATTTCCCTTACCTTTGGCAATTCCGTAATGTACGCCGCATTTTCCGAGCCTGCAAAGATCTTGGACTACATAATCACCTCGATCTTTGAGGAATTCGGAAACGTAAGAGAGGAGATGCTCTTTTATAAGGCGGGTATGAAATTCATCATGTTCCTTGAAGAAAGACATATTCCCTACGTGTTCCCCGAGATCGTGGAGGAGCCCGTATTTGAGAGCCGAGGTCTTTGCGATACCTACCTTTGCGCTTACTATACCAGCATGGAGGGTGTTGTCCCCAACGATGCCCTTATCGGGGAGGATAAGAGCGGTATTCTCGTTTACGGAAGGAATAATACGGGAAAGACCGTATATCTGCGCTCCATCGGTACGGCTCAGCTTTTTGCACAGGCGGGATTCCCCGTAACGGCAAAGGAGGCAAGGATAGGAATCAGAAGCGGAGTATTCACTCAGTTTGCCGCATCGGAAAAGGAATTTGAGGAGGGCAACGAGGCAGGACGCTTTGAGCAAGAGGTAAGAGAGATCGCCTCTCTTGTGGACAGAGCGGACAAAAATGCACTCATTCTGTTTAACGAGACCTTCCAGACCACGGCGTATTCCGAGGGTGCGGAGGGACTTTACCACGTGCTGAGATATCTCAGCGCCATGAAAACACATTGGGTCCTCGTAACTCACCTTTCGGGACTTATCGGTAGATTCGGAAGCGAGGTAAGAAACCTCAAGACCACGGACCATTACCGTATGGTGGAGGATAAATAAACGCAATTCTTTTCTCATAAGGATGTTTAACACAATGTTTGTAGGGGTCGACGTCCTCGGCGACCCGCAATATACAAATTTCGGCAGAGAGATTGTTTTCTCTGCCGATTTTGTGATATAATGGGATGGGTGATGAAAATGGATAAGGAAAAAGAATTGCCGAAAAGAAAACCTACAAGGTTACAGGTATTTGATTACAACACAACAGGTGCATATTTTATAACGATTTGCACGGACAAAAGGCGACAGATTTTATCTGGCATCGTAGGGGTCGACGTCCTCGGCGACCCGCAAAACGTGGAATTGTTGTCACACGGAATGGTTGCGGATAAATACATAAAACAAATGAATGAATTTTATGAAAATTTAACCGTAGATCAATACGTTATTATGCCAAACCATATCCATCTTAT
>JAZQRT010000148.1:0-5169 GCA_045629725.1 Eubacteriales bacterium
TTTGTTAATGATATAAATGGTTCTAAAATAGGAGAAAATATTATGATTTCAAGAGCAGTAACAGTACGTAATAAATTAGGCTTGCATGCAAGACCTGCTACGTATTTTGTTCAGAAAGCAACATCATATAGATGTTCGATAATCATCGAAAAGGATGAGCGCAGTCTGAACGCAAAGAGTCTGCTTAGTGTTCTTTCAATGGGCGTAATCAAGGGAAGTGTGATAAATCTTGTGTTTGACGGTCCTGATGAAGCGGAAGCCATGGAAGGACTTTGCGGATTTGTTGCAAACGGTTGCGGAGAAGTGATCACAGAATAATCTTGTATTTTATTGTTTAAAGCAGAAAACCTTCGGGGGTTCTGCTTTTTTCGTAAGGAGAAATGAACGTGACGACGAATGTTCATATAACTGACCTGAGAGAAAAAGCATCCGTCCTCCCCATGATACCGGGCGTGTATATAATGAAGGGGAAGGATGACAAGATAATCTACGTTGGCAAGTCCAAGGCGCTGAAAAACAGGGTAAGCCAGTATTTTGCCGCGGACAGATATGAAAAGCACAATATAAAAACCCGTAGAATGGTGGACAGTGTTTGTGATTTTTCAATTATAGGCACGAGCACGGAGATTGAGGCTCTTGCTCTTGAAAATAAGCTCATAAAGCTTCATCAGCCTAAATACAACGTAAGACTAAAGGATGCAAAAAGCTATCCCTATATCAAAATAATTGAAAAAAACGGGTATCCAATGATCTCGGTCACACGAAAGAGAAGTGCTGACGGAGGGAAGTATTTCGGACCTTATTCGGGTATTGGATATGCTTATGAGATACTTGAAACTGTTCGCCGCGTTTTTGCACTTCCTGTATGCAAGCATGTTTTTCCCGATGAAAAGGTAAAGCCCTGCCTGTATGCTCATATCGGTCAGTGCTGTGCTCCTTGTGAAGGCAGGGTTAGTATTGATCAGCTGAAAGATATATTCAAGGAAGCGGCGCTTTTTCTCAGAGGGAATGTAAGGGGCGTCAAAAAAAGTCTCACGGAAAAAATGAACAAAGCGGCAGAGGACATGATGTTTGAGCTTGCGGCGCTTTGGCGTGACAGAATAAAAGCCCTTGATAAAGTATGGGATCGCCAGAAGGTCGTGGGCGCACCCGAAACGGAATACGATGCCGTTGTTTTCTATCAGGGTGATGTAACGAGCTGTGTTGCAATCGGAAATATAAGGGACGGGGCGCTGATAGATTGTTCCTATACCACTCTCGGTGCAGATGCTATTTTTGACGGAGAGGCTCTCATTACCGTTGTTTCCGAGTATTACAGAGTGAGGGATTATATTCCCGAGGAAATATGCGTTGATTACGAGATGACCGAGGAGGAAAGGGAGCTTTTGGAAAGATCTCTTTCAGAGCTTTCAAGCCACAGGGTAGAAATTCATATACCTCAAAAGGGTGATAAAAAGCAGGTATGCAATATAATAAAGGATAATGCAGAGCTTTATGCCAAGGATTGTGAGTTGAAGTATGAAAAGGACTCTGAGGTGCTCGTTACACTTGCCCGTATAACGGGACTTGAGGTAGTTCCCGAGAGGATAGAAGCCATTGACGTTTCAAACTACAAGGATGAATGTATCACAGCGGGTATCGTATGCTTTGAAAATGCAAAGCCCTGCAAATCGGGGTACAGAAGCTATAATATCAAGACCGTGGACGGACAGGACGATTATTCGTCAATGTGCGAAGCGATAAAACGCAGAGCTTCTCATATGGATACGGATCCCCTCCCTGATCTTTTATTGCTTGACGGAGGTCGCGGTCACGTCAATACGGTGCGCTCTGTGCTATTGTCACTTGGGATAGATATTCCGATACTTGGTATGGTGAAGGATGAATATCATAAGACACGAACGCTGACGGACGGGGAAAGTGAGATTTCCATCGCTTCGGAAAACGGTGTTTTTAAGCTGATATACAACATTCAGGAGGAAGTGCACAGATTCACTCTTTCAAGAATGAAAACAAGAAAGAAAAACAGTATGCTTGGCACATCCCTTACTGCCATTGAGGGAATAGGGCCGAAAAAGGCACAGAGTCTGCTTAAGCATTTCGGCTCGGTTTCAAGGATAAGACAGGCAGATATAGCATCCATTTCGGCTGTAAAAGGGATTGGTGAGAAGGATGCAGAGAAGATATATAATTATTTCAAGGAGAATAAAAAATGAGAATTATAACAGGACTCGCAAGAGGAACAAAGCTGAGAACTCTCGAAGGGGATGCTACACGTCCCACGCCCGAGGTCGTAAAGGAAGCGGTATTCAGCATGATACAGTTCGAGCTTGAGGACAGACGAATCCTTGATTTGTATTCGGGATCGGGACAGATGGGTTTGGAGGCTCTTTCAAGAGGTGCAAGAAAGGCAACAATGATAGATATCAACCCAGATGCTGTAAAGATCATCCGCGAAAACGCTCAAAAGGCAAAGCTTTATGATAAGTGCGTGGTGCTGAATTCCGATGCACGTAAGGTAATGAAGGGATTTTCCGGTAAGGAAAAGTTCGATATAATATTCATCGACCCTCCATATGCCTCAAAGTCTGTTCCTGCGATCCTCGCAGACCTTATAAAATATGATATCGTTGAAGAAAACGGGATCGTAATTTGCGAGGATGATTCCTCCACAGCTTATGAGTGTGAGGGATTTACTCTGCGACGTCATGCCAAATACGGCAGAGTATACGTAACGGTTCTTGAAAAGAAAGTATCCGACGATGAATGAGGTAATGATAACAGGGAGCTTTGATCCCATCACACTTGGACATATGGACATTATCCGCCGTTCAGCCGAGATATTTGAAGGAGTTGCGGTGGTCATGTTTATAAATCCCGAGAAGGAGTATACCTTTACCCTTGAGGAGCGACATAAAATGATGAAGGCAGCTCTCAAAGATATAAAGGGTGTGAGAGTTGACTATAGTGAAGGAATGGTCATCGACTATGCAGCGTCACATAGAATAAAAACAGTGGTGCGGGGTGTACGAAACTCCGAGGATCTTGAGTACGAAAAAAGAATGGCAAAGTTCAACAAGGAAAAGGGCGGAATTGAAACGGTCTTGCTTATTGCAGAGGATACTCTTGCCGAGATATCTTCAACCAAGGCTCGTGAGATGATAAAAAAAGGGGTACCACTTGAAGAGATTATGCCAAAGGAAATTCTTGAAATGGCAAAAAGACCTTTTTAAAAAGGAGAGAAAATATGATAAAGGCAGTGCTTTTTGATCTTGACGGAACACTTCTTCCCATGGATCAGGATAAATTTTTAAAAACATATTTGACGCTTTTAACCATAAAGACATCAGAGCACGGTTATGATCCGAAGGGATTCCCCGAAGCTGTGATGAGATCCACCTATGACATGATAGCAAATGACGGAACAAGAAGCAACGAGGCAGTTTTTTGGTCGTCCTTTGCTAAAATCTACGGTGAAAGAGTATACGAGGATGTTTCCTTTTTTGATAAATTCTATGAAAATGAATTTGAAAATGCAAGAGCCTGCTGTGGAGTGAACCCAAGGTCAAAGGAACTTATAGAAAAGCTGAAGAATAGCGGTGTTCGCCGTATACTTGCAACCAACCCCGTTTTCCCCTTTGTGGCAACAAAAAGGAGAGTAGAGTGGGCAGGGCTTTCTCCTGAGGATTTTGAGCTTATTACTACATATGACAATATCGGTTATTGCAAACCGAACAAGGAGTACTTTGCCGAGATAGTAAAAAGACAAGGACTTGCCCCCGAGGAGTGTCTGATGGTAGGAAATGACGTAAGCGATGACATGCCTGCTCGTTTGGCAGGACTTAAGGTGTTCCTCCTTACGGACTGTCTTATCAATAAAAACGGAGAGGATGTCTCCCAATACCCTCACGGTAGCTTTAAGGAGCTTGAAAATTATATTTTTAACGCTTGAAAATGATAATACGAATTAAACCCGACAGAATTTTGAAGTCTGTCGGGTTTAATTTTTGTGTATGAGAATCACTGCAAAAACAATGAATATATATTCATTAAAACGGAAAAATATACTTGATATTCATTCTTAATGGAATTATCTCTCATTATCTTGATTTATCTCATAATTCAACAAATCATTTAACAGTATTCAATATATAATTGAAAATAAAATAGATAAAACTGTTAAATTTCGACAAAAAATTACAAATCGAGTTAATATTTATGTAATATTTTTTGAAAATGTGCGGTGTTTACAATTCAAACAAGATGTGGTATTATACACAACGTAAAAGAACAATATCTTGTGTATGGGAGGGAGTTATGGAAAACAGTGGCTGCGGGACGCCAATAACGCGCATAAAAATGAGGGTGGAGGAAAATGGTGAAATTTTGTATATTCTTTTACAAGACGTCTTCGAAATTGAAGAAGGTAATTTCTCTAAGGGGTACAGTATAAGGATAGAATCAAATATTGAGGGTGAATTTGAAAGCGAGCTTCTGGAGAACGTTTCCTCTGATTATGAAGAAGCTTTTGACCTCCTCGTTTTATTTGCGAGAAACACTGTAACGCCGGACAGCGCGCTTTACGTTATGGAAGATCTCTTATCATAATGGTTATCGAATATCAATGGAATAATATAAATCAAAGCCTGTATCGGATAAAACCGAGTACGGGCTTATTCTTTATTTTATAGGGAAGTATTCTTTTTTGGAGTAAAATGGATTTAAAGAGCCGCCTCGGTGTAGGTCGAGTTTTCCTCTGTGGTTGCGGATTGATTTTTCTTTATAATATAGAAATAAAAAAATAATTGTTGAAAATAAACAAAATTTCAAGTCAAAATTTGACGTTCGAAATTCGCACTTGAATATATATTCTACGGTAAAAAACTTGATAAAACTGATGATTTATGATACAATGATCATTAGAATTAATTTATAAAAGAGGAAACATATGAAATTTATATCTTGGAACGTAAACGGCTTCAGAGCGTGTCTTGGAAAGGGCTTTGAGGATTTTTTTAAAAACGAAAACGCGGACTTTTTTTCCATACAGGAAACAAAAATGCAGCCGGGACAAGCGGAGTTTACCTCAGAGGGCTACCATCAGTATTGGTACAGCGCCGAGAAAAAGGGATATTCGGGCACGGCGGTGTTTACAAAGCACGAGCCTAT
>JAZQRT010000149.1:0-16508 GCA_045629725.1 Eubacteriales bacterium
AGAACCTTGCAAAAAACGGTCTTATCCCCTTCTCTGCATCGGTATTCGTTCTTTTCGGTATGAACATTGGTACTTGTATCACCGCTGTTCTTGCCGCTATCGGTTCCGGCAAGAGCGCAAAAAGAACAACCGTCATACACCTTTCATTCAACATTATAGGTACCGTTGTTTTCACAATACTTTGCTTGACCTTTCCTATAACCGAGCTTGTAGGAAATATCACTCCCGGAATACCCGATAAGCAGATCGCAAACATGCACACGATATTCAACATCGTCACAACACTTCTCCTTATTCCCTTTGGTACACTTCTTGCAAAATTTGCAGAAAAGGTTCTTCCTGAGGGTAAAAATGATCAAACTGAAATTACTATTGCTTCTCTTAATGAGGAATACGGACGTACAAGAACGACCCTCGGTTCAACAGCGGTTCAGACGGACATACTTGCAAAAGAGGTTGAGCACATGATTCGTCTTGCAGGTAACAACACCTATAAGTGCTATAACGCGGTCATTAACAAGAATATATCCGATCTTGAGGATATCGAAAGGACAGAAGAACTTATTGACAGCATGAACAAGGAAATATCTCAATACATCTCCAAGGTCATAGTCCACAGTAACAACAGCTCCAATGCAATCACCGTTGAAAAATACTTCCTTATTACGGGTAACGCCGAAAGAATAGGCGATCATGCACTCAACATCGGCGGTTACCTCAACACAATTACAAAAAAATCTATCAACTTCTCAGAGCAAGCACTTAATGAGCTTGCAAGAATGCGTGATATAACAAAAAAAGCCATCGACTTGATTCTTGAAAGAAGCTCCGATACCACGGAATGGCTTTGCGAGATCTCTGCAATCGAGCAACAGATCGACGATCTGACAGTTGAATACCGCGAAAATCATCTTGAACGAATGAGAAAGGGACTTTGTTCCGAGGAAGCCTGCGTACTTTACTCCGAGCTTCTCACCGACTTTGAACGTATAGGCGACCACGCACTCAATATTGCTCAGGCTTATAGCAAAATTCCTGTTAATAATTGACTTTTCTCAGAAAAACGTGTATAATATACGGTGATATTAAACCCTCTGAGCGTTCTATGCTTCAGAGTATATTGTTGAAAAGTGAAATCGTTATGAAGAAAAAAATTCAGATTACAAAAGAACTCCTCAAAGACTCGGTATTTACAATAATAATCCTTATTTCAGCCTTTGTGCTGAACCTTCTTATGCAGGAAATATTTGATACAAGATCGCTGATTCCAATGGTATTCGTGCTTGGAGTATTCCTTGTATCCTTGAAGACTACAGGTTATTTTTACGGTATTACCGCTTCTATAATAAGCGTACTTCTTGTAAACTACGCCTTTACCTACCCCTATTTCGCAATTGATCTTATCTCCCCTGAATGTGTAATGTCCGCAATCGTTATGCTTGTGGTTGCAATACTTACGGGAACCCTCACCACCAAGATCAAGGAACACGAAAAAATAAAGGCAGAAACCAAAACGGAGCACATGAGAGCAAATCTCCTCAGAGCAGTTTCCCACGATCTGCGCACGCCCCTTACCTCCGTTTACGGTTCAAGCTCAGCCATCATTGAAAACTATGATGATATAAGCCGTGAGCAAAAGCTGCGCCTTCTTTCCGAGATACAGGATGATGCCCAGTGGCTTATCCGCATGGTTGAAAATCTTCTTTCCGTAACCCGTCTTGATTCAAAGGACGTTAAGATCAAAAAATGCCCCACTGTTCTTGAGGAGCTTATTGACTCGGTTCTTGTTAAATTCAAAAAAAGATGCCCCCGTCACGAGGTTGATGTTCAGATTCCCGAGGAGTTTTTATCCATCCCCATGGACCCAATGCTGATCGAACAGGTCATCGTCAATCTTCTTGAAAATTCAGTGCATCATGCCGAGGGTATGACTAAGCTCAGTCTCATAGTTGAAAAAAACGGAGAAAACGCAGTTTTCCGAATAATCGACGACGGCTGCGGCTTCAAGGAAGAAAATTTAAAATCCGTTTTAACAGGTTATTTTGAAAAAACTTCCCGCCCTGCTGACGGAACAAGAAGCAATATGGGCATTGGACTTTCCGTATGCTCTGCAATCATTACTGCTCACGGAGGAGAAATATCCGTGAAAAACCTCAAGCCCCGAGGCTCCGAGGTATCTTTTACACTAAAATCAGAGGAACAAAATGAGCAATAATAAATATAAGATTCTTATAGTTGAGGATGAGGCAAACATAAGAAGCTTTATCCAGACAATACTTGAAGCCAAGGGATATCAAGTTATAGCCGAAAGAACCTGCAAAAATGCCATCATGGTCTTCACCTCGCATCTACCAGATCTTGTTATTCTTGATCTTGGTCTTCCTGATGAGGACGGCACAGATTTTATAAGGACCATCAGAAAAAAATATTATACGCCGATCATCGTTCTATCTGCCCGCAGCTCCGAGGAAGATAAGGTGGAAAGCCTTGAGCTTGGTGCCAACGATTACATCACCAAGCCCTTTGGTACAGCTGAGCTTGTGGCGAGGATAAAGGCGGCTCTGAGAAGCAACAGAATGATGGATCCCGAATATCTTAAAAAAGGTATTTTCACCCTGCAAGAGCTTAAGGTGAATTTTGATACAAGAGTCGCTACCGTCAAAGATGAGGATATACATCTTACGCAAACAGAGTATAATATCCTTTCCCTGCTGTGTCAGAATAGCAGTAAAGTTATGACGTATTCGGAGATCATTACAGCTATTTGGGGATTTACCGACGATTTCTCCGTAAAAAAACTGCAGGTAAATATGGCAAATCTAAGAAAAAAGCTTGGTTGCTCCCCCGGTAAAAATAAATATATTATCAACGAGCTTGGGATTGGATATAGAATTAATAAAGAATAATAAAATGGGCTGTAAAAAACTCAGTGCGAGGTTTTACAGCCTTTTTTATTCACTTTTTTTGAATAAAATTAATCAAATGATACATGTTTGTTAAAGGCAGGCTTTACCTCACTGCTGCGGACTATGGCTTATGCTTCAAAGCATTTAACATCTCCCAACAATTTAATCTCGCCATCATGAATTAAAATGGCTCCCTTCATCAGCGAGGTTGCATATACCTTTTTATTACGTTCTTTAATTACTTTTTTAATTGACTGAATTTGCTCCTCGGTGCCTTCATAATGCACTTCGAGATAAAAATCATCTATATATTGTAATCCTTTATAGTATTTAAACTCAGGATAATCGTGATCGGGGGACAGATGATATTCGCAAAGCTGGATAACCGCGCCTGCACTATATCCCATGATGATACCGGTATGCCTTGCTAAACTGTCCTGCAAATCAAATTCTATGATCCTTTCCATCATTCTATCCGGCAAGCCTCCGGGAAAATAAACAATATCAGCACTTTTAATTATTTCACTTGCAGATTCCTTTGTATCTGTAAAATAGTTTACAAAAGAAATATTATCCTCAGGTATACCGTATGCTTTAAATCCGCTTACAATTCCTTGGTATAATCTCCCGTTCTCTTTACCATACAAGGAATTCCAATCCAAAATGGATCTTACTGCATTATCATGAAAAGAAAAAGCAACCACCGCAACATGATGGGTAGACTTTAAGTATTTTTTTAACTCATCAAACAGCCATTGGTCTTGTATTCCATATCCTTCAAGTAAAATATTTACCACTGCATTTAATCCTGCTTTCATAACTTTTTCATACCTACAATAGCAAAAAGCCTCACCCTGCTCGGATGAGGCTTTGGTGACCCGTACGGGAATCGAACCCATGTTTCCAGCGTGAGAGGCTAGCGTCTTGACCGCTTGACCAACGGGCCTTTTGTTCCCTTCTTGCGGGAACAGTGGTATTATAGCATGTTGTATCAAAAAAATCAATATGCAATTTATACAAAATTGTATATATTTTTTTGACGGTTTTCAACAAAATTAGGCGTTGGGTTCAGGTATGGGTGTTGCGTTTTCGGGAAGCCTCGGTAGGAAGAGAAATTCATCGTATACCGTCTGAACTGCATTCGATTTATCCTTATTCTTTACAAGGCTTACCGTAAGTCTTTCCCTGTGCATGTTATAATCAACGGTTAGACCTGAGGTATGATTTATGAAAAGCTCTGCAGGAATAAACACAGATTTATCTTCAATCACCACGGGAGCTTCAAGTATCAACTCTACTCCGTTCATTTCAACGTAGGGCGAGCCGTTTTTTACCATCATATAGGTTCCGTCCGATTTATAGAACCTCATGGATTCAGCGTCCCCTATGACCATAAGTGATATTTCAGCAGCAAAATCCGAAAGATTTAGATAAACCGTATCGTCCCCGTTTTTAAACACGTAGCTGCCTTGATGGTTTTTTGAATACTTCATAAACTCGTATTTTACCGTTACAAGAGCAGGAACACCGTTTCCTCCGAGGTTCGGGCGCATTACAAAAACTGCTGCTAAAATAAGAAATACGGACACGATAACAAGGGCGATACAAAGGCCTTTGTATATCCTCGGACGTTCTATGACTGAAATGGCTGCTTCTGTTTTCATTTGAGCAGAGTCTATCATTTCAGGTTCTTTTTGAGCCTTTTTGATTTCTTCCTTCTCTACCTTTGTATTTTTTTCTGGTTTAGGCATTTCTTCTTTTTCTGCTTTTACCTCTTTCACCTCTTGAGGCGTATTTACAATGGGATTTGCTTTTTCGTTGGAACTTCGCTTATCCGAGCTTGGAAGATATATCTTTCCCTTATACTCCTCCTCAGCGTGATGCGCACGCTTTTTTATCTTTGGTGCTGTTTCCGCCTGTTCCTTTAATTTGTGTACCTGCGCTTTTTTTTCATATGTTGACGGATTTGCTTGTATTTTTCCATTCCCCTTGAGCTTAACCTTTGGCGGATCAGATGGGGCACCCGTTTTCATAACAATTTTATCTTCTTTTTTTTGCACTTTTGCCTCCGTTTTCAAAGGGGAGATTTACATATCTTTGCATAGGCTCTCGGATAATCATCCCGTGTACCCTTTTGCTTTTTAATTATGTATATATATCTCTGCATTCCCTCGAGAATGAAAATTTCTTCCTTCACTTCTCCGCCGCCAAGAAGAACAATTCCCTTTTTGGCTTTTTCATATTCTTCCTTGCCCGTGCTTCCCTTCATGGCAATAAATCTGCCGCCAAGCTTAACAAAGGGTATGCAAAGCTCGGAAAGTATATCAAGGCTCGATACTGCTCTTGCAGTTACAACGTCAAAGCGTTCCCTATAGTTTTTGTTGTGGGCAAGTTCTTCCGCTCTGCACGCAACAGTTTTTACATTAAGTGACATTACCCTTGCAACTTCCTCTATAAACGTCAGCTTTTTTGCTGTACTATCAAGAGAAATAATTTCAACATCATCTCTTACAAGGGCTATTGGAAGAGTGGGAAAACCTCCTCCGCATCCAACATCAAGCATTTTTGCGCCCTTGGGTATCATATTTACAATGGCAAGACAATCACAATAATGCTTCACGATCGTTCCGTCCACGTCCTTGATCGCCGTAAGATTCATTCTTGCGTTGGTTTCAAGGAGCATTTGGGTCAACTTATAAAACCTTTTTCTGTTTTCTTCAATATCGAATTCTGACAGTCCGTTCTCAGAAAGTCTAAGACTGAAGATCTCACAAAACTCTTTATATTCGGGTATTACTACCTCATATTTACTCATTTTATTCTCCTGATCTCCTTCTTTGTGGGAAGCTTCTGTATATAGGCTTTGATAACAGCCTCCGCACCGCGTTTTCCTTCATCGGTAAAAATAAAGTGCATATTATCAATTCCCGCAGACTCAAGTCTGTCGTGGTAATCCGCCATGTACGTCGGAACGGAATTGAGCACGATCTCACGTCCGCCCTCTTTGACAATGGGAAAAGCAACTCCTCGTCTATCCTTTAAAAGCTCTGTTCCAACAGGCTTTTCAAGTGTCATCAATGGGAGCTTTCCGTATACTATCACGCTTTTTTTATTCTTTATATCTCTGATCTGAGGAAGAATAAGCTCGGGTGAAAGGATCACTTCCTCAAAGTCCTTGCAATATACCTCAGCGCTGAAGCTATTATATATATTGAGCCTGTAATCTCCGCGAAGGATAAATCCTGCCTCTTTTGCAAGATTTATGTGCCCAACATTACCTACAAGAGCATACTTCGCTCCGAGATTTTTGGCCCTTTCAAGATCCTTTTTTATGTTTTCGCGCTCATTCTCAGGTATTACTGGCGGCATAACGATACCGTTTGCCATACCCTTCTTGAATCTGTCAAGGGGGAGATATATCTCGTCAAAATAAGTTGCGGCAATATCCGGAATATTCTCGGGATTATAAAATCTTGCACTGCGCTTTTTTCCCGTGGAGGATGACTTTGGAAGCTGTGCGTTGAATTTTCCCTTTGCCTGTCTTTCCGTAATATTTATCGGCTCTTTTCTATACCCCAGATCCTTTATATTTACATCAGCATTTCTTGATGCATCCTTATCCGACCCTGTTCTTACACCAAGCATTTTCTCATCGATCCTGCCGGTGAAATATCCATCTGTAAAGCCTTGACGGGAAAACACCTTCATAAGGTCACCTATCTCCTGATAGGTGGCGTTGCGTCTTTCATCCACAAGTCTGCTGTAAAGAGATACTGCGGTGTATACGTAATCGGGTGATTTCATTCTTCCCTCGATCTTAAGTGCAGAAACACCCATATCAATAAGCTTTGTCACGTACGCGGCAAGACAGTTGTCCTTAAGGCTTAAAGGATATCTTCCGTTATAAGGAAGTCTGCAGGGCTGAGCACATTCTCCGCGGTTTCCGCTTCTGCCGCCTATGATCGAGCTCATAAGGCACTGTCCCGATTGTGAAACGCATAGCGCACCGTGTACAAATGCTTCGATCTCAATGGGAGAGCTTTGCGTAAGCTTTTTGATGTTTTCACCGCTGAGCTCTCTTGCACACACCATTCTTGAGAATCCCAATTTTGAAAGATATTCTGCAGCCTCTGCATTGTGACCCGTGCACTGAGTTGAAGCGTGAAGGCGCATTTCGGGATAATACTCCCTTATAAGCTTTGCAAATCCAAGGTCCGCCACGATAAGAGCATCTACTCCCGTATTATAAAGGAACCCAACGAACTCCATGGCTTCCTTGAGCTGTCTGTCATATATGAGCGTATTGAGAGTTACATAAAGCCTCACGCCTCTTTCATGACAAAATTCCACCGCTTCCTTTATTGCGTTTCTGTCAAAATTCTTGGCGTTCATTCTTGCATTGAACTGTGTTCCTCCGATATATACAGCGTCCGCGCCCGCATAAACAGCCGCGCGGAGCACCTCGAAATTACCCGCAGGAGAAAGCACCTCGGGAAGCTTTTTATTTTCCATAGTTTTTCCTTTTCTTACATTATATCCTTACCTTTTAGTATACATCATTATCCCTTTTTTGTAAAGCGTTTTTTATTAATTTTCTTACCTTTTTCTTAGGGGAAACTTTTTGTAAAAAGTTTCCCCTAAGAACCCCTTCAAAAACTTTAATAAAAGAGGTTTTTCTTTTAATTTTATTCCGGCCCTGACTCATTATAAGGGTGAAGCGTCACGCTTCCTTTTTGTAAAAAGTTCCCCCTGAGAACCCCTTCAAAAACTTTAATAAAAGAGGTTTTTCTTTTAATTTTATTCCAGCCCTGACATATTATAAGGGTGAAGCGTCACACTTCCTGCCGCCATGACAACTCTATCATTTAACAATGCGGCGAGAGATATTTCCTACAAATTAAAACAGGAGAGTTGCCTCTCCTGTAATATTATTCTTTAATAAACTCAACGCTGTCTTTTCTTTTTAACAAGAACATCTATTAACGCCACTATTCCAATAACCGCAACAACACCAACGATAACGAAGATGATAGTTTTATTACCAGAGGGTTCCTCTGTTTCGGGAATATCTCCTGTTAGTCCGCAATCATCGGGATTTGTCACATCGGGAGTTATAGCCGGAGTTACTGTGGTATCGGGAGTGGAATTATTTGAACTTGAAAGTGTCAAAAGACTTGAATATACGCTGTAATTATATCCGTTCAGTGTCTTTGTGACCTTTGCCATTACGGTGATGCTTCCTTCCTTGGTGAAGGTGACAACGCCATTTTCAATGGTTGCCGCATCGCCCTCAACAATAAAGAACTCTGCATCAGACTCTTTTTCCGATGTTCTGTTATAAGTTACAGAGGAAGCGTAAAGCTTTGTTTGTCCATCTGTATTATCAACGGCAATATCAATATCCTTTATCATCTTACCCGTTACGTTAACATAGTTTGTTGTGATACCTGCATGTCCGTAACCGATAAACTGAAGTATCGTTGCAGGGGTATTGATGGTATAGGGCCACGTTGTGATACCGCGGGCAAGGGATTCCTTTATATATTCCGCATCGTATCCTGTATAAGAGGGATTGAAGGTGGTATTATACTTACCTACAAACTTAGTGATCTCGGGAAGTGTGGATTCAATACCCGAATTAGTAAGGCTTGAAAGTCCGCCAACGGGCATTTCGGGATATTTTTCCATCATTCTCGGAAGCTGACCTGTCTGCTCGTATGCAATTACCGCACACTGACCGTACACATCGTATTTCTCAATAAGCTCCTTCATTTTCGTTACGATCTGTGGCTTCTGGCTCTTGATCTCAATAAATATCATAACGTCCTTGCCCTTGAATTCTTTGAAATATTCCTCAAGGGTTGGAAGCTTACATCCGTTATAATCAAGCTCCTTTAGTTTAGCAAGAGTGCATGATTCAACTGCCAGCTTCTTATCATAGAGAGTTGTCTGTGAATCATGGTTTATTACGATCACATTGTCGATGGTCAGGTAAATATCCACCTCAATAATATCCGCACCTGCTTCATAAGCGGCAATTGCGCCCTCAAGGGTGTTTTCGGGGTGGGTTGAGGGGATTCCTCTGTGACCGATCATGCCCGGTGAACGAACAAGTGAGTTCTTGGTGAAATATTCACTTGCGGTATCGTATATCATTTTAGGATCAGACGATATAATACCGTAAGCCTCGCTGAGAATAAGCTCGAGAGCATCTGTTTTGCTAAAGTTATCCTCTGACATTACCCAAGTTGTGATCTGTCTTGAGTTAAGATACGATACGTTCTCACGGGAGGCGACCTCCGCAGGAAGAACTGCGGTTTTTGCAAGATGTGAGGTGCATTCGGCTCTGATATCCAAAAGCTCCTTTTGTGTTACGACCTTACCCTTGAGTGCTTCTGTGTAGTCAATCACACCGCGAAGAAGTGTATACTTCTGTCTTGCATATTTAACCACGGTCTTATCGTCACTCATCACGGTAACGTCCTCGATCTTCTTATCCTCAAGATATGCAATAAGTCCGTCTGCAGTCTTATTGGACTTTATATAGAAAATGGGGATTATCTTATTATCAAGTCCTTCAAAAACTTCGTCAAGGGTTGCAAATGCGTTTCCCTCTTTATTTGATACCTTAAGGTCCTCACCAAGGTAGAATATTGCATCGGCAGGAGTAAACTCTGCACTTTTATAAGCATCAAGCTGAGCCTTTGACGTTACGTATTCAACAAGTGTAATATCACCGATGATATTTGTTGATGGCTGAGCAACGCTTGCGTAGGGATTTTTTACAAGAGAGGGATCGTAAGTTCCGTCTGCCTTGGCATTCTGAACTACCTCATCTGAACTGAGTGCTCTTGAATAAAATCTCATTCCGCGGTAATCCGCCTCGTGGGTCTTGCCCGACTCCATATGTCCAAAGAAAAGATCCCCCTTGGCACCGATCTTTGAAGATACGTTTGTTGCGCCGATAAGTATACCGTCTATGTACATTGAGCATTTACCGCCCGCCTTGAAGGTAATGGTCAGAGTGGAGTTTGTTACATAATCCATACCTCCCGTAACCTTGGGACGTGCGTTTGAGGTGGATTTGAACTCAACGTAGTCACCCGAATGTCTGAGGAACAGTGCAAAATTATCGTTCTCACTGCTATTTATGAAAGTTGCAAAGCTTCCGCCTATTTTTTTGACCTCACCAAGACGAAGCTCCACGGTGAACTCATTTCCGTTTACAAGGTCAAGAAGCGCCAAGGGGAAATTGTGCTTCGTGGAATTCAAGTGGTATGCATCAGACGTAAAATAGTTTTTCTCATCCTTTATTACAGTAATGTCATTGTCACCCGCAAGATCTTCCCACACAAGAGAGTCGGCATTGTGTCCGTTTTTCGTATTATTTTTTCCGTCATACCAGGCTTCAAGCCCATCCTTTACGATCTCATCCTCTGCAAATGACATAAAACCAAAGCAGGAAAGGATCATGGTAAAAGCCAAAGCAAATGAACATATGCGTTTTATCATTTTTGTCACCTCTGATGAATTAATATGGTAATATTGTACCATAATCTATAAATTATGTCAATGTTTTATGCGCTATTTCTGAATCAACTATCATTCAAGGGATTCCAACATTGTCTTTACGTTTTCAAGGTCCGTATAAGTAACTTCTCTTTTTGAAGGATCGCGAAGAAGTGCTGAGGGATGGTAAACCGCGCACATCATAAAATTTCCCTTTTTGAACCATTTTCCATGGTCTTGAGTAATTCGAAAATCGGGCTCTATGAGTGCTGATGCCGCCACCTTACCAAGACATACGATTATTTTCGGCTTAACAAGCCTCGTCTGCGCTCGGAGCAGTTCCATACATACCTCTACCTCCTCAGGAAGAGGATTGCGGTTCATTGGCGGACGGCATTTTAAAATATTGCAAATATAATAATCGTCCTCTTTGAAATCAAGTGCTGTTAAATATTTATCAAGAAGCTGACCCGCAAGCCCCACAAAGGGCTTTCCCTGCTCATCTTCGGTCTGCCCAGGTGCCTCTCCAACGAACATAAGAGATGCCGAGGGATTTCCTCTGCCTATCACTATATTCGTTCTCGTTTTATGTAATGGGCATTTTTGACATGCCAAGCATTTTTCTTCAAATTCAGTCCAGTTCATTTATTGTTCCTCTTTTTTGCTGATTTTTTAACGTCATACCTTTCGTATCTTTCCTTTGAAAAGTCATCTTTTGATGTCAATGCCGCACCAAGTGAACCTATTTCATATAAATATGCCAGGAGATATTCCTCAATCCCAGCGGATATTTCTTTTTCAAGCTCCGCTAAAAGATAATAATATCCTGTATACATATCCCTGTATGCTACCACGTCTTTTACGTTTGTATTGTAAGCTATGTACTGCGCCGCAAGATTGAGATCTACAACATCATTAAAGCAAGAACAGATAATTTTATCCCTACCCTCGCTTAAAAGATTTGGTGCGCTGCCCTCAAGCAATGTAATGAATATCTCACACCCGCCCGACTGTGACGGATATGCTTGAACAAACCTTTTCCCGTTTCCCATCTGAAAGCCTGTTTTTATCTTTGCGATCTCAAATATTCTGTCAAGGGAGTCCCGCGTTGCAGAAATACTGTAATCAAGCTTTTCCGCATCAAGACCATAGGCGTCCATATCCTCTTTTGAAAGCATTATCTTCATTTTCTTTTCGGATATTAAAAGCAGCTCCATATTTCCTCCGAGTTTTATTTCGACTTTTTATATAATGAATATAGAAAGTCTAAATAGTGTCATTGACACTATTTAGATGCCAAGTCTGTGACTTGGCGGCAATTTTTATAAAAAATTTGCCTATATTCATTTCAATGTGTTATCGAGATAGTTCAATTTTTGTAAAATTGAACTATTAAAAGCCGATTTTATCGGCTTATCGAAACGCTTTTTACGTTTCGATATTCGATAACCATTATCATTATACTCGATATCGAAGAAAATGTAACCCCTAAGTTTTTGGAAACACCGCTTTATATTTCCATAAAAGGCGGTCCACGACCGCAGGAGAAAGCTTACCCTGCACGAGTGCGCCTCTTTGAATTTATTTTATCCCAAAACAAAGCAGTTTCCCATACAATAAAAAGTCAAGGACTGCCGATACACAACAGTCCTTTCATGGCTTTTATTTTATGCAAGATTCTTCAACGTTAAGTGTTCCTGCACAGTTCAGCTTTTTACCGTTAGCATTGATTGTTACGGAACAATCCTTAACTGTAATGTCTGTTTCAGCCTGTAATCCGTCATCATCTGCAGTAATGCTGATGTTTCCGCCTGAAACGAGGATATATCCTCTGCCCACCTCTTTGTCATTGGAGGACTTGATTCCGTCATTACCCGCTTCAACCTTGATGTTTCCGCTTTCGATCTCAACGGAGTCCTTTCCTCTGATTCCTGTATTGTATGCATTTACAGTGAGGTTTACGTCTTTGATCTTTATATCATTCTTAGAGGAGATACCGTTTTTGTAGTTACCTGTTACGTTAAGTGTTCCCTTGCCCTTGATTGTCATATCATCAGCTGAGAAGATACACGCATTGGGCTCGTCCTGTCCTTCCTCAAACTGATATGAGCTGGTATCCTTGAGAGTGTTGGTTGTTCCCTCCTTAACATTGATCTTCACCTTTTCTGCACATGCAACATAGATTGCAGAGGATTTATTTGATGTGATCTCAACACCGTTAAGCACAAGCTCAACCTCTGCGGGCTTTTCAACGTTTACGTATACCTGTCCGCCAATAAGCTTACCGCTGAGCGTATATACTCCACCCTTAGTGATAGATACGGTTCCATCCTTGTATTCCGCACCCTCTCCCTTAACCGTAGTATTATCTCCGTCAAGTGTTATAACCGCACTTGCATCTGATACGTCGCCGGTTGCAGGTGATACGGAGGTCTGTGTTGATACCGAAGTTTCAGGAGTCTCACCCGTTGAAGGTGCTGTTGAGGGATTAACAGTTCCGTTATCACATGAAACCGCTGAAAATCCTATGCACAAAACTGCAAGAGCTGCCGCAATTATTCTGATTTTTTTCATTTTTTACCTCACTTATATTCGTATTTACTTTTTAATAGTAACATCAAGTTTTTATTTTGTCAATTACTTTCATTGAAATTTAATAAAAATATCACTTTTAATAGTTTTATTTACTCTTTTTTCAATTTAACGTAGCTTCCCATAAGCTTTTTTGTGCCTACCTTATCAAAAGCTATCTCATAAAGCTTATCCGCTCCCATTTTTGTTACACTGAGAACGTCGCCTCTGCCGAACATCGGGTGAATGACACTGTCCCCTGCCGCAATCTCAGGTCCTGCCGCCTTCTGCATGGGAGGGGGCGGCACTCTTGAAGGACGAGTGGTTACCGCTTTTTCCGCCGCCTTTTTATAAAGCTCGCGGTTCTGCTCCATCTTTTCCTTGTAGGTCAAGCCGAAGTCTGCATTTTCTCGTGATATCTCCTCCACAAAACGGGATACACGGTTATACTGACTTCTTCCGAAAAGCATTCTTTCGTGGACGTAGGTTATATAAAGCTTTTTCTTCGCTCTTGTAATTGCAACGTATGCAAGTCTTCTCTCCTCCTCAAGCTCCTCGGGAAGTGCACTTGACTGCATTCCCGGGAATATACCCTCCTCAAATCCGGGAAGGAATACCACGGGAAATTCAAGACCTTTGGCACTGTGGACCGTCATCATAACAACTGCGTCCGCATCCTTATCATAGGAGTCGATATCGGAAACAAGGGCTACGTTTTCAAGGAATCCGCGGAGAGTTGCCTCAGGATCGTTGGTTTCATACTCAAGGGCGTTGGAAACAAGCTCCTGTACGTTCTGTACACGGTCTATCTCCGTATCTGCCATTGACATGAGCATCGCCATATATCCCGTTCTGTTTATAACCTCCTCAAATAACTTATTAAGGGGCATCTCATTTGAAGCTTCATCAAGTGAATTAATAAGAGCACAGAACTCGCAAAGCTTATCAGCTGCTTTGGAAAGTGCTGTATATTCATGGGCTCTTTCCATAACGCTGAACATTGATCTTCCCTCGACTGACGCGATCTGTCTTACTGCTTCAACGGTTGTTGCACCTATTTTTCTTTTCGGCTCGTTTATTATCCTTTCAAGTCTTACATCGTCGTTTCTGTTACAAATAAGCGAAAGATATGCGAGGATGTCCTTGATTTCTTTTCTTTCATAGAACCTTGTACCGCCGAGTATCTTATAGGGAATTCCGCTTCTTGCAAACACGCTTTCAAGGGCGTTGGACTGAGCATTCATTCTATAAAGAATGGCAAAGTCGCTGTATTTTCTGCCCTCGGTGATAACGGCCGTGGAAATAACACTTGTGATATACTTTCCCTCCTCGTTCTGATTGGAAAGGTTCTTCACTACTATCTTATCCCCCATGTCACCTGCTGACCAAAGCTTTTTGCCAAGTCTGCCCTTGTTGTTCTTGATCACATCATTTGCAGCGCCGAGGATATTACCCGTTGAACGGTAGTTCTGCTCAAGCTTTATGGTCTTTGCTTCCTCAAATGTCTTGTTAAAAGTAAGGATATTTTCAATGGTGGCACCTCTGAATTTATAAATACTCTGATCCTCATCTCCAACCACCATAAGATTTCTGTAATGTCCCGAAAGAAGCTTTGCAAGCTCAAACTGCGCCTTATTGGTATCCTGATACTCGTCTATGCAGACATACTTAAAACGATTTTGATAATAGCTTCTCGCTTCCTCGTTATTCTTAAGAAGATTAACTGTTCTGTAGATTATATCGTCAAAATCCACGGCATTTGCTTCCTCAAGAGTTTTCGCATATTTTTCATAAATTTTTGCAATACTTGAAAGCTTGTAGTCCTTTTTATTCACAAGAGCAAAATCCTCAGGGGACATAAGGGAATCCTTGGCGCGGCTTATGGTATTCATCACGCTTTTGGGCACGAAAACCTTATCGTCAAGGTTAAGTCCCTTTATACACTGCGTTATTATCTTTTTACAGTCATCCGTATCATAAATCGTAAAATTAGGCTTAAGACCCGCCTCAAGGGCATATTTTCTGAGTATCCTCACGCATATCGAATGGAAGGTTCCTGCCCAAACGTCATTTCCCTGTCCTTCACCAAGGATCTTTTCAAGTCTTACCTTCATTTCGTTTGCAGCTTTATTGGTAAAGGTGATGGTCATTATCTCCCAAGGTCTTGGAAGAAAACTCACGTACCTTTCAAGCTCGGAGGATATTTCTTCTTCCGTTCCCGATAAAAGAAGCAATCTCATTCTGTCAATATCCTCATTTGAAACAAAGCTCGGAACATTGTTTTCAAAATATAAATTTCCAAATTTGAGTATATGTGCAATACGGCGTACGAGAACGGTCGTCTTTCCCGAACCTGCTCCCGCAAGAACAAGTAAAGGTCCACTTACCGAATACACAGCCTTTCTCTGCTCGGGATTGAGAGACGTATACAATTTATCAAATAATGCTCTTTTAAGCTTTAAAAATTCAGTTTTAATTTCAAAATCCGTCATTATGTAGTCCTTTCTAATCTTTTATTCATTTCAGGAAAAAAGAAGCGAAAGAATATAAAACCTTTCATCTGCCGTTTTCTTGGCTTTTTGTCCCTTCTTCCCATTTTAAATCTATATCATTATATCATAGATTAACAAATAAATCAAGAAAAATAATTATTTTACAAAAATCCTGTTGATTTTACAGAATTGTATGATATAATAAACTCATAAAATCACGGAGGTATCAATATATGTTTAAGAAAAGGCTGCTTTCGGCTTTTTTTATAGTTTTATACACAGCATTTGCTCTTAGTGCCTGCAGCAGCGGCTCCACCCCCACGGCTACGGCTCCCTCTGCGATGCCTACAACGGATGTTGTTTCATCTGCTCCCAACACACTGCCTGATGACAGTGTTGTTCCCGTAACGAGCATACCCTCTCTTTCTGTAACTCCCACCTCGGAACCAACCGATATCGTTGTGCCAACGCCGACTCCCACGCCTACACCAACACCTACTCCGACTCCCACGCCCACTCCTGTGGTAAAATTTGAGCCCAAGATAACCTCGGGTAAATTCACCTCAGATACGGGAACTCTTTTAAATCTCGTTTGCACGTGGAATATTGCCAAAAACGATTCGGGCGTTTGGGTGCTTACAATGGACGTTGATCTTTCTTCCTACAGCCTTTATGCTATCGGTAAGGACTCCGGAAGAGTTTATATCGGTGAAACTGAGTATAAATACTCCACTCCCAACATCAGAATAGACCCTGAAGCAGGCAAGCAGACAACCAAGTGTACGACCGTTACCTATGAGCTTTCCGAGGAAGAGCTTCAAAACGGTATTGAAGCATCCGCTAAATGGGTATTCAACGGAGTTTACAGCTCTGTTGAGATCGGAACGATCGTTGCACAGGGAAAATTGATCTTTGCATAAGATTATAAAATAATAAAGATAAAAGAGCAATTCGGCAGGAGCACACGGTCTCTTGCCGTTTCTGCTTTAAAGGTAGATCAAATGATAAAATACATACTCATTGATATCGA
>JAZQRT010000150.1:0-8004 GCA_045629725.1 Eubacteriales bacterium
TACCATTGTAAATGAATATCACGGTAACGGATATAAGATCTGCCATTTTGATATGTATAGGATCGGTAATGCCGATGACCTTGAATCCATTGGATTTTTTGACTATCTGAGGGATGGAATTTGTATCGCCGAGTGGTGCGAAAATATAAAGGACGAGCTTCCCGAGGAAAGATTTGAGGTATATTTTGAAAAGCTTTCTGAAAATGAAAGAAGAATAACGCTTACAAAGATCTGGGAGGAAGAGGAAGGATGATCGTTCTCGGAATCGATACAACGTCACCTTATTGCGCAGTTGCACTTGTAAAGGACGGCGTACAGCTTGCGGGCGGCGTGCTTGAGGGTGGGTATACACATAGTGAAACTTTGCTTCCCCTTATTGCCTCTTGCTTTGAAAAAGCATCCATTAAGGTTTCGGACGTTGATCTGTTTGCGCTCTCCTCGTGTCCCGGTTCTTTTACAGGAGTAAGGATAGGCGCATCTACGGTTAAAGGTCTTGCGTTTGCTTCATCAATTCCTTGTGTTGGCGTTTCAACGCTTGAAGCACTTGCTTATAATTTGAAGGACAGGGAAGGGTACGTTGTTCCTGTTATGGATGCAAGAAGAAATCAGTTTTATAACGCGGTGTTTTATGCTTCCCGTGGCGAAATAAAGCGTATCACGGAGGATAGATTGATATCTGCCGAGGAGCTTTCCAAAGAGCTTGATATATATCAAGGCGATATATATTTTGTCGGAGACGGATATTCTCTTGCAAACTCTAAAATTAAGAAAGAAAGCATAAAGCAAACACCTGCAGAGGCTATACCTCAAAACGGGTATAGTGTTGCCATGCTCGGAGAAAAGGTCTATAATGAGGCAGAGGATAAGTCAGTCTTTACAGACCTTGCCTTGAAGCCGGGGTATCTCAGAGCCTCTCAGGCTGAAAGAGAAAAAAATGAGAAAACAAAGTCATAAGTTATTTTTAACAGCTTTATATTAAAATAATTAGATTGGAGATTTAAAATGGAAAAGGTAATTGTACTTGCATCGGATCACGCAGGTTTTCCTCTTAAGGAGGAGATAAAGGCTCATTTTGAGAAAGAAGGAATTAAATTTATTGATCTTGGAACGAATTCCACTGCATCCGTGAATTATCCCGATTATGCCGTAAAGCTTTGCGAGTGTATTCAAAACGGGGAGGCTGATCTTGGTATCCTTGTTTGCGGAACGGGAATTGGCATGAGCATGGCGGCAAATAAGTGCCGTGGAATCAGAGCGGCATGCTGCTCCGATACCTTCAGCGCAAGAATGACAAGAATGCACAACAATGCAAACGTACTTTGCATGGGTGCAAGAGTTGTTGGAGCCGGCCTTGCAATCGATATGGCAGAGCTTTTTATCAATACTGAATTTGAAGGCGGAAGACATCAGGCTCGCGTTGATATGCTCAACGCTCTTGATAAGTAAGAGAGGATAAAAAGATGGATGAAATGAATGTAAATCCCGATTACAAAAAGGTAGTTGTAGTCATACCTTCCCTTGATCCCGATGAGAAGCTCATTGAAGTTGTAAAGGGAATCAACAGCGTAGGCTTTGAGGACGTTGTACTTGTAAACGACGGCAGCAAAAAGGAAAACCTTCACTACTTTGAAGAAGCTGCAGCGATCATGCCCGGTAAGGTCACCATACTTCACCACGAGGTTAACAAGGGTAAGGGCGCAGCAATCAAGACAGCCCTGCGTTGGTATTTGAAAGAGCGTCCCGATGCCATGGGTGTTGTAACTGTTGACGGTGACAATCAGCACCATCACGATGACACTAAGGCGTGTGTTTTAAAGATGCTGGAAACAGGTGCGCTTGTGCTTGGTGTACGTGATTTTTCGGGCAAGGACGTTCCTGCGCGTTCAAAGGTAGGAAACAGAACTGCATCTGCTATTTTCAGAATTTTCTGCGGAATGAAGATCTCCGATACACAAACAGGACTTCGCGTATTCCCCAACGACATCATACCTCTTCTTTCTGAGGCAAAGGGGGAAAGATTTGAGTATGAAACAAATATGCTTCTCATTCTCAAGCCCAATGGAATCAAGTTTACAGAGCAGAAGATAAAGACGGTTTATATCGAGGAGAACAAGAGCTCCCATTACAGAGCTGTCAAGGATACGTGGCGTATTTTCAAGATAGTATGCGGAAGCGCAGGAATATATGTAGGAAGCTCGCTTATATCATTTTTGATTGACAATGGATTGTATACACTGTTTCTTGCAGTGATACCCATGTTCTTTGCGTCGATCAGCCCCAGAATCTGGGCGCTTGTTCCTGCAAGAGCGATATCATCAATAGTTAATTTTACACTTAATAAGAAGTTTGCATTCCATAACAACGAGAAATATTCAAAGACGGTTTGGAAGTATTATTCACTGTGTATTCCTCAGATGCTTATCACAATGGTACTTCTTCCTGCATTCTCAAGACTTATCGGTCTTTCCGAGGCATCATTTGCCAATGTTGCCCTTAAGATCGTTATCGAAGCCGTGCTTTTCTGTCTTAGTTATGTAATTCAGAAAAACTGGGTCTTCAAAAACAAGAAATAATTGGATGCTGATGTGATTTTTAAAAAATGGATAAATTAAATAAAGTATTAAAAACAACAGGAAAAATCTTTTTAAGATTTTTCCTTAGTCTTTTTGTTGTAGTTCTATCATTGTTGATCGTTTTGGTTGGCGTTTCCATGGCTTTATTTAACGGACCAAGCACCTACGCAAGAGATCTTGCCATAAAAACCTTGGATGAAACCTCCGGAATGAAATGGGTATCTTCACTTTTTTTGCCGGATGAGGTTATTGAGTCTGTGCTTAATCCCATAGATGATTCCCAAAGTGAAAGCGAAACTACTGAGGATGTGCCGAACTATGAGTTCATCATCAATGAAAAAACTATTGACGTTACAATTGATATTGGAATTGGTCTTCACTTTGTTTTAAGGGAAAATCTTAATGTTAAAAGTGTCGAGATATCGGATGAGCTTGATGGATTTTCGGTTGATGAAACCAAGAATAAAAGCTTTGAGGATGTAACGGATGATTTTCTTGAAGCTTTAAATAACTCGGGAAAGATCGTTGAGGGTGAAAATGATGCTCTTCTAATCGGAACGATCGCTCCGAGTAATGAATTAAGTGCGGTCATAGATGAAACAATATCAAATATAATTGCAAAAAAAGAATTGCCCATTACTGTTTTATCGCTTTATTCCGTTGAAAAAGATAACGGTATCGATACGGTTTCAAACAACCTTTCCATGTCCTATAACAAAGCAAAGCTTTGCAATCTTTTGAGTAATTCCGACTCAGCTTTGTTTTATAATCTTTCAATGATGAATTTAACCGAGATCCTTGAATTTTGCGATAAAAATAGTATAAATATTAAAGATCTCGTAAACTCTGCAAATATTAAAGAAACAGAAAAGATCCCCGTGGTTCCCGAAGATGAAGATGAGTGGAAGGATCACCCCGACGGAATCATAATTCATCATGTTTCGGGTAAAACGTATAACGCAACGGTTATGATCATAAAAGATCCTTCTCGTGTGTATGCAGTTGGTGCAAACGATACTTTTGTTCTTGGTGTTCCCGGAAGAAAAATTGAGGAAAAGATCAAGTCAGAGGGCGCGGTTGCTGCAATAAACGGAGGATTCTTTGTTGACGGTACTTCAAACAGTTATCAAGGAGAGGTCGTAAGAAACGGTGGAATACCTTTTGGAAGTGTTATTTCAAACAGAAAATATGTCTTTGAGTACAATGCGGGAAGATATCCGGGCTTTGTTGGACTGACAGAGGATAACAGACTCGTTGTTTTCAATAAGGAAATATCACAAAAGGTTGCTGAGGAATATAAGATCAGAGACGGACTTAACTGCTATCCCGTTCTTATCGTTAACGGCGAGCCTCAAAGCTACAGCAAACGAGGTGTTACCTCGGGTCTTAACCCAAGAACCGCTATTGGACAAAGAGCTGACGGAGCGATCATATTCCTTACAATAGACGGACGCCTTGCAAACAGTATCGGCGGATCTCTTGATGATATCATTGATATTATGCTTGAATTTGAAGCGGTTACAGCTGTTAATCTTGACGGCGGAACTTCAAGCTCAATGGTATACCTTGATTCAAAGGGTGAATACGGCGAAGCGGGACAATATGTTTTCCTTAATAACAGAGCTGTGGTTGCGGGAAGAACGATTCCCACCTATTTTATGGTTCGTCCGTTAAAGGAGGGTAACTGATGTGCAGATCTGAATTATCTTTTAAGCAAAGGCTTAAAAAAACTCCTGTAACAACGTGGGTTTTCAGAGGAATACTTGCTTTATTGCTCCTTGTTTCTATAATCGCAGCCTTTATTTTGTACGGTGTGCTTACAGATTATCTTGTTGGATATGAAAATGCAAGGCCGGAGTATCTTGCTGAGGAATACTTTGATCGTTTGTTCGGCGGTGAGGATTATAAGTACTTATACAGTGAGCTTGACATTGATCCCGAGGGTCCTGTAAGTGAGGCGGAGTTTAATCTTTACCTTTCAAGAATGAAGGGCGACGGGGAGTTTAGCTATAATAAAGTTTCCTCGGGACTCTCCGAGGAATCAAAGTTCGAAATTTATCTTGATAACAAGAAGATTGGCGAATTTGTATTGAAGCCCTCAGGGGAAAAGAACGATGCCGGCTTCGATCTGTATGAAAAATCGAATATCGTTTTAAATTGGACTTCTGAAATGGCATATATAATAAGAGTTCAAAAAGGAAGTGAGGTTCGGGTGAATGACGCACTTCTTAATGAGGGGTACATAACGGAAAGTGGTTCACTTATAAACGGTGATTATGAGATATATACCGTAAACGGTCTTTACAATGCTCCAAGCATCAATGTTAAGCTTAACGGCGAGGAATGTTATATTACCAAGACCACAACGGAAAGGATATACACAGATGAGGTATTCGGAAAAAATACCGATGCTGTGTCTACAACTATACGTGTGATCAAAGGACATTCTGTTTATGCCGACGGTGAAAAAATTGAAGAAGACTGTCTTGTGAAGGAAGCTGAAGGATATATCGATGGCTTTTATAAAGGCACAAACAAGCTTGAATATGTTCTTTATTCTATACCGAAAACAGTAAATGATCTTAAGGTATTTGATGAAGAAAATAAAGAAGTTGCAATCAGAAAAATCGAAGGGAGCAGGATATATTCCGAATGTGCTTTAGATAAAGAAGGTGATTTGGAGGTATACGTTCTTTCAAATTCAGAGCTTTTCCTTTCGGGAGTTAAAATTGGAAGTGAATATATAACCGAATCGAAAATTGAGACCGAATCCTGCGAATATATGCTTGAAGGTATATCGGGTAACCTGTACAATAAGTTCTCGATACATTGGGTCGGTGAAATGCCCGAGTATAAGGTGGTAAATTTTTACGGCAAAGAAGCGGGATATCTTTCATTCTCCGATTTTGAAGACTCGATAAGCAAAGAAGCTTTAGTTGAATCTCCATATGATGAAGAGCTTATCAGCTTGTTTTCAAATGAGCTTTTGACTATATCCAAAAAGTATTCAAAAATGATGATCAGGTACGAGGAGAAATCAAGTGTGCTTTCTCATTTTTTAGTTGATTCCGATGGATATGAGCAAGTCAACGCAATTTCAATAACATCGCTTTCGAAGCCTCACAGTTATAAGATCTCCGAGGGTAGAGCTTATGATTTTTGCAGGTATGAGGGTGATGTATATTCGGGTAAGATCAGTTACGAGGTCACTACCGTAAAGTATTCGATCGAGCAAACACTGAAGTTTAACTATACGTTCTATTTTAAGTATGTTGACGGCAAAATTCTTGTATTTAATATGGTAAACAACGGCGGCTGATTGAATTTTCAGTATAAAATCAAAGTCCTTGAGAGGTGTTCCTTTCAAGGACTTTTTATTGTTTATAGTGAATTGCTCTTATGGGAATATAAAAATATACTTGTATATGGTAATTTACTTCCTGTGGACTCAAAGCGTATTTGAAGTATCTGTATGATGTTTTTTAATTCTCGGTTAAGGATGATTCAGACAAATTTGAATATTTGTTTTTAGTGAAAAATAATAAGTAAATCGAATTTTGTGAGTATTATTTGGTGGGTATTTTTTTCGATTTTGCTTGACAAAAAAATACCGTTGTGGTATAATAATCAAAGAAATTTAATAAAAAGGTTTCTGTGACTGACGGGTAAAAAGTGGTAACACAGTGGAACAGAAAACTTGCGAAGCTTAAGTCTTCGAGCCGACCGTCTGGGCACACGTTCAACCTTAGTGGCTGAGTGCGCCTTTTTTTAATTTTTTATATGTTTGGAGGAAAAATTGATGAAAAAAGTTGGAATAGTAATGGGTAGTGACAGTGATCTTCCCATTATCCGCAAAGCAACAGATGTTTTGAAATCTTTTGACATTCCTTTTGAAGTTCATGTTTATTCCGCACACAGAACGCCTGTGGAAGCAGGTGAGTTTGCAAAGAATGCAGAGGAAAACGGTATCGGTGTAATTATTGCAGCAGCAGGAATGGCGGCACATCTTGCAGGCGCTATGGCTGCAAACACTGTTCTTCCCATTATCGGAATTCCTTGCAAATCCACTAATCTTGACGGACTTGATGCGCTTCTTTCAACAGTTCAGATGCCTACGGGAATTCCCGTTGCAACCGTTGCGATTGACGGCGGAGCAAATGCGGCACTCCTTGCGGCGCAGATAATCGCACTTTCCGATAGTGAGCTCATGGCTAAGCTCAAGGCTAAAAGAGCGGCTGATGCTCGAAAGGTTCTCGAAAAGAACAAGGCAGTTGAAGCAGAGTTTAATAAGTAATTCAGCAATTTTATATAAATTTTATTTTAAAAAACAGGAGAGTTAAATTATGAATCTCGTATATTCAGGAAAAACCAAGGATGTATTCGCACTTGAAAACGGAAATTATCTTCTTAAGTTTAAGGACACATGCACAGGTAAGGACGGAAAGTTCGATCCCGGTGAAAACTCAGTAGGACTCACAATCGAGGGTGTTGGCGACGTTAACCTTCGTATGTCTATCTATTTCTTTGAAAAAGTGAATGCTGCTGGCATTAAGACACATTATGTAAGTGCTGATCTCAAGGACACAACAATGGAAGTAATCCCTGCAAAGGCATTTGGTAAAGGACTTGAGGTTATTTGCCGTCATAAGGCAGTTGGAAGCTTCTACCGCAGATACAGTGATTATATCGAAGAGGGCGCAGACCTTCCCGCATACGTTGAAACAACCTTTAAGAATGACGAAAAGGGAGATCCCCTTGTAACTAAGGACGGACTTATCGCACTTGGCGTTATGACCTCTGAGCAGTATGATGATCTTAAGGTTATGACACAGAAGATCACACAGATCGTTGCTGATGATCTTAAGGAAAAGGGACTTATTCTTTACGATATCAAGTTTGAGTTTGGTTACGATGCTGAGGGCAACGTAATTCTTATTGACGAGATTTCCTCCGGAAACATGAGAGCTTACAAGGATGGTAAATATATCGATCCTACTACACTTTCAGAGCTTTTCTTTGCGTGAGGATAAATAGGAGAAAACAAAGTAAAATATGGGCGGATTTTTTGGAGCGGCATTAAACCATGACTGTCTTGGTGACGTGTTCTTCGGAGTTGACTATCACTCCCACCTCGGAACACGCCGTGCAGGACTTGCCGCTTATGACAGTGAGGAAGGCTTACAAAGATCAATACACAATATTGAGAACTCGCCTTTCAGAACAAAATTTGAACACGTATTTGAAGAAATGAAGGGCACATCTGCAATCGGATGTATAAGTGATTATGATCCTCAGCCCCTCATTATCAGATCCAATCTCGGTACTTACGCAATTTGTATCGTTGGAAGGATCAATAATTATAAAGAGCTTATAGATCAGTACCTTTCCTTCAGCGGCGGGCATTTCAACGCTATGACAGGGGGACATATCA
>JAZQRT010000151.1:0-3293 GCA_045629725.1 Eubacteriales bacterium
CGGGTGTGGGGGCAGCTTCTGTTTTGGTGGGTTCCGGTGTGGGGCTTGACCCGTCTTGAGGCTGACACGCCGCAAAGCTGAGGGCTGTTGCCGCCAAAAGAAGCATAGCGATTAGTTTTTTCATTGTCTTTTCTCCTTAAATTGCTATGATTTATATAAAAACTTAATTTTATATCCCAATATTATTTCTTCCCTGCGCATTTTTCCACAAGGGCGTTCCATTCTGTTTCTCCTATATACTCCTTGATATGCTTTCCGCCATGCTTTGCAAGGGTATCGGTAAAGAGCTTAAGCCTTTCGTTAACGTCTGTTGGCTGCTTATCCAGAGCATTGATCTCACGGTAGCTCTTGCGGAATGCCTCCCAGCCAATCTCATTAAGAGCATAGGTAGAGAAGATATAGCAGGTTCTTACGACCTTATCTCCGAGTGTCTTACCGTCACCGAGAACGATCTTGGACTCATCCTTCCACGTTTCGGAAATTGTGTTACCGTCAAAATAATCCTTGTAGCTATAGCCGGACTGCGCCGCTACCGCTTTCTTATCAAGGTTAGCCCAGAGAGCGTACGCTACTTTGATATTTGTTGCGCTCTCTCCGTCAAATCTCCAGCCACGGTTCCAGTCAAACATATGTCCCATTTCGTGCATAAGACAGAAGCTCCAGTCGTTTGCATACTCCTTGGTTTCACGGAAGGACATCTTCTTAAGGTCCTCCATGGCATTGTTATAGTTGAAGGAGATTATATTCCAACCGCCTACAACGTATGCAAAATACTTTTCTTCCTGATATATCTGAATTACAATGGATTCATAGGGCGTATAGCCTGTAAGGTCCTGATAGGTTTCGTAAAGGGACTGCATATCGTTTGCAAGCTTCTTGAGTCTGTCCTTGCTGATCATGGCAGTATTATAAATGGATTTCCTTGCACGAAGAATGATGTTTCCCTTTTCGCTGATATATTCGTCCCAAACCTTATGACCCTCGGAAATGAGAGTAAGTGTCACGCGGTTATCGTGGTCGGGAGAGTTGATATTCTTAAGCTCAAGCTTTCCGTCCTTGGAAAGAGAAATTACCCTGGTGCTTGAAGCCTTGTTAATAATGCTGTAGGTACCGTCACCGTGAGCCTTAAGAGTCCAAAGATCGTTGTTCTTTCTGTAGTTAAGGGTTCCAACGCCAACAATGGAGCCGGACATAGCAAGAGCCTTGTCCATGGAATCTCCGGGAACGATCATATAAGATGCTCCCTTTGTATCCTTACCTGAATTCTGGAACTGGAAGGAGAAGTCAACGTTCTCTCCGTTTGTGCCAAGCTTCATATCGGAACTGTAGGAAAGAACGGTTCCGTCTGAGAACGTGATCTTATATTTTCCAACAGGAAGCACATCTATATCCTTTGCTGTACTTACGTTATAGTTAGAATAGTACTCATAAAATCCCTCGGGATCTGTGGGAGGGGGTTCCGGAGTGGGGGTTGGTGTTCCTTCGGGAGTAGCCTCAGGTGTTGTGGTTGCCTCAGGTGTCGAGGTCGGCACAGAGGTGGGATCGCCCGTTTCGTTGCTTACGGGTGTACAAGCACAAAGAGGCAAAACGAACGCTGCTGCCAGAATGAGTGCTAAAAACTTTTTCATTTTAAGTCTCCGTTTGAATTTATTATTTGATCCACAAGAATCTGTTTTAATTATAAAACAAAATCCTCCGTTTGTCAACAGATAACAAAATCATATAACCCTTTTATTAATTATCATCAAGGCATCTCCGAGCCACCTAAAAGAACTGCTGATAAAATTTATTAAAAAACAATTCAAAAAAGGTTGATTTTAGGAAGGATATGTGATACAATTAATTGATAATATTTGCAAACAAATATAATAATAAAAGAGGTTGTATTATGGAAACTTCAAGAATTATAAAAGCCGCGATCATAGGTTGCGGAGGAATTGCAAAAAGTAAGCATATGCCCGGTCTTGCTACTGTAAAAAACGTGGAAATGGTGGCTTTTTGCGATATAATCGAAGAAAGAGCTGTTGAAGCAAAGGAAAAATTCGGAACTCCCGATGCAAAGGTCTACACAGACTACCAGGAGCTTCTCAAGGACAAGGACATTGAGGTCGTACATATATGCACACCCAACCGTTCCCACAGCTTTATCACCATCGACTCTCTGAGAGCGGGTAAGCACGTTATGGTTGAAAAGCCCATGGCAAAAACTGCCGAAGAAGCCCGTGAAATGTGCCGCGTTGCAAAGGAAACAGGCATGAAGCTTTCCGTCGGCTACCAGAACAGATGCCGTCCCGAAAGCCTTGAGCTCAGAAAAAGAATAAAGGAAGGTCAGCTTGGCGAGATATATTATGCCAAGGCTCTTGCCCTTAGACGCCGTAAAACTCCCACTTGGGGCGTTTTCCTTGACGAATTTGAGCAGGGCGGCGGACCTCTTATAGATATCGGAACACACGCTCTGGACCTCACACTCTATATGCTTGACAACTACAAGCCCAAGATGGTCGTAGGAACAAAATACAAGAAGCTCACAAACCCCGATTGCGCTAACGAATGGGGTCCTTGGGATCCCGAGCAGCACACCGTTGAGGATTCTGCCTTCGGTTTCATCGTTATGCAGGACGGAACCACCATCAATCTTGAATCAAGCTGGGCTCTCAATATCATGGACCCCATCGAAGCAAGTACGGTTCTTTGCGGAACAAAGGCAGGAGCTCAGATCAAAAATCAGCAGCTCTTCCTTAACTATGACAAGGGCGGTAAGCTTTACGAGGAATGTCCCGACATGAATTATACTACCACAATGAAGCTCACAGCGGCGGCAATCGAGGCTAAGCAGTGGATCGAAGCCATCATAAACGATACCGACCCCTGCGTTCTTCCCGAGGAAGCCTGCGTAGTTTCCGAAATTCTCGAAGCAGTATATGAATCTGCAGCAAACGGCGGTAAGCCCGTATATTTTGACGAGAAGTAATTAAGACTTCTTATAATATTTTATAATAATTTATTCGTGCCTCTATCGTTTTCACGGTAGGGGCACTTACCTTTTTTGTAAAAAAGGTAAGCCAAAAAACTTTAATAAATGGATTTTTATATTGATTTAATTTGTGCCTCTATTCCCTATAAGGGTGCAGCGTCACGGTTTCATTTTTTTGCATTGTAGGGGCGCCACCCTTCGTCCGTCTAAACGCGAACAATTCGGCAAATCACGGGTAAATTTGCGGTGTTTACCAGTCCTGTAGGGGAGGCGTTTCGCCTCCCGAAAATATATAGATTTGACGACAAAACGGGAGGAG
>JAZQRT010000152.1:0-21147 GCA_045629725.1 Eubacteriales bacterium
TCTTGACTTCTTAAGATCATGTAATATCAAGGTGGAGGTGATCCCCCATGAATGAACTTTTGCAAAAGCTTATTCCAAACGTAATAATATATAAGGAAAAATTCTTTACAGCATGTACATCCACCCTTGAGATGTTCCTTATCTCGGGTATATTTTCCTTCGTTCTCGGTCTTGCGGTGGGAGTGCTCCTTACGATCACTAAAAAAGACGGCATAAAAGAGAACCGCACGGTATATTTTATAATTGATACCTTCATTAACGTGTTCCGTGCAATCCCCTTCCTAATTCTTCTTATCTTCCTCATTCCCTTCACGAGAGCGATGGTGGGCACGGCAATCGGAGTTACGGGTGCGATCATTCCCCTTATATTCGGAACGGTTCCCTTCTTCTCCCGACAGGTCGAAACGGCACTTGCAAACGTAGCCCCCGGAAAGATAGAAGCCGCAAGAAGCATGGGAAGCGGAACATTCGGACTTATTTTCCGAGTTTACCTCCACGAAGCAGTACCGGAGCTTATAAGAGTTACGACCATCACAGCCATCAGCCTTGTTGGTCTTACCACAATGGCAGGTGCAGTTGGCGCAGGCGGTCTTGGAAGCTTCTGTATCAACTACGGACAGAGCCTTAACCATCAGGACATCGTTATCGTATGCGTTATCGTTCTTCTTATTTTCGTTTGCATACTTCAGACCATCGGATCATTCCTTGCAAAGAGATCCACCAACCGCAAGATCTTCAAGTAATTAAGATCAATAAAACCGTTATAAATTTAAAAATTATATAAAAACAATAATTATTTTAAAGGAGATATTTTCCAATGAAATCCACATTCAAGCGTATTCTTTCGGTTGCTCTTGCAGCAATCTTCGCACTTTCTGCGATCACAACATTCACATCATGCACAACCACAGGCGAAGCTGTTAAGATCGGTGTTCCCGACGACGCTACAAACCTTGCACGTGCAATAAAGCTTCTTGAGAGTCAGGGATTTATTGAAGTTGATCCCGCTGCAGGATACTCACCTGAACTTAAAGACATTACAAAGTATATCTACAATATCGAGATCGTTCCCACAACAGCAAACACACTTACATCCACACTTCAGGACTACACAGCAAGTACAATTAACGGTACATATGCTACATCTGCAGGACTCGTTCCCTCCAAGGACGGTATCGTTACTGAAAATCAAGGTACAGACGGCGACAACCCCTACGTAAACATTATCGTTGCAAGAACTGCAGAGAAAGATAAGGCTGAATTCAAGACAATCGTTGAAGCATTCCAGACAGCATACGTTGGCGAATACATGATCGAAAAGTACAGTGAATGTTACTTCCCCTGCTTCGATTACGAAAAGCCCTCCAAGACAGCTGCCGAGATCGTTGCTGAGATCGACGCATACGAGTCCACAAAGGAAGGCAAAACAGTAATTAAGGTTGGCGTTTGCGGATCATCCAACGACCATTGGAAAGCAGTTCAGAAGATCCTTGACGATCAGAACGCAGGTATCTACATCCAGCTCGTTGAATTCGATGCATACAACCTTCCCAACCAGGCTCTTAACGAGGGTGATATCGACCTCAACTCCTTCCAGCACAAGGCTTACCTCAACAAAGAGATCGACGCTAACGGATACGCTCTTTCAGTTGTAGGTGACACACTTATCGCTCCCCTTACACTTTACTCCAACAAAGTTGACTCCATTCAGGCTCTCAAGGACCTTGCAGGACTTAAGTAATTTATAGATCACACCAAGACTTCCCGCCGTAAGGTGTGGAGGTCTTGTTTGTTTAATTTGAAAGGAATTGCCATGAACAGTTCAAATTTTTTCTTAGAAGAAGCAAAAAGAATACACCCCGAGGTAGTGGCGCTGAGACGTTATTTTCATAAGCACCCCGAGGTGTCAAAGAATGAATATAACACGGCTTTGAAGATCGAGGAAGAGCTTGACAAGCTCGGTCTTTCACATAAAAGAGTTGGCCAAACGGGAGTATGCACAGAAATAGACGGCGCTCTTGATGGCGAAAAGACTATAATATTAAGAGCTGATATTGATGCCCTGCCCGTAAAAGAGGAGCATATCTGCGAATATACGAGCGTAAACGAGGGCGTAATGCACGCCTGCGGACACGATGCCCACACTGCTTGCCTGCTTGGTGCGGCAAAAATTCTTTCAGAAAACCGAGATAAATTCGGCGGTAAGGTCAAGATACAGTTCCAACAGGCAGAGGAGATCGGATACGGCGCGAGAGTATTTATTGACAAGGGGCTTGTCACAGGCGACCGTTCCTTCGGTATTCACGTAACACCCTCCTTTGATGCAGGACAGATCGTGCTCTCACCCGGACCCAATAACGCAAGTGTTGACTGGTTCAAGATCAGCATAGAGGGCAAATCCGCTCACGTTTCAACGCCCCACCTCGGTGTTGATGCAGCATATATTGCTTCTCAAATCCTTATAAGTATTCAAGCAATCGTCACACGCCAGACCGATCCTATGGAAAATCTCCTTGTAGGTGTTGGAAAAATAAACGCGGGAACGGCTTATAATATCGTTGCGGAGCATGCAGAGCTCGAGGGCACAGTACGTGCTTTAACACCCGAAACACGGGCAAAGACCAAGGAAAGAATCGAAAAGCTTGCCGCGTCTATCGCTGAAAATTATGGCGGTAAGGCATCTATTGAATGGCAGGACTTTACCTCCCCCCTTATCAACGATGAGGGCGTCTGCCGTGAAGCATGGGGCGTTGCCGAGGAGCTTTTCGGCAAGGAAAACGTGATAAAGTCTGCACTTCCCACCCTCGGCGGCGATGACTTTGCAGAATACATTTTAAAAGTACCCGGCGCATATGCAAAGGTCGGATCACGCAATCCCGAAGTATTTGAAACAACTGTTGCTATGCACAACTGCAAATTTGACATTGACGAAAGCTGCCTTATCACAGGCTGCGCCATCTATTCCGCTTACGCCGTATCTTACCTTAACGGAAAGGTTTAAAGGCAATATATAACATAAAACCGCTAAGAGAAGCCACCACGTGTTTCCCTCAGCGGTTTTGTTTTTATGAAATTAAAAAAAGACTTGACAAATCCGCTCTAATGTGTTAGACTATGGTTGCTCTAATGGATTAGAGAAAGGAGAATGATCTATGGAAACACCAAAAATATTTGAAAGTGAATACAGATTTTGTCTTATTTTATGGGAGCATGAGCCAATAAAAAGCGGTGAGCTTGTTAAGCTTTGCAAGGAACAGCTTGGTTGGAAATCTACCACGACCTATACCGTCATCAAACGTTTGTCCGAGCGAGGTGTAGTTAAAAACGAGAACTCCATCGTTTCAACCTTGGTCAGCAAGGATGAGGTTCAGGCATCCGAGATAAACGAAATGGTGGAAAGGACCTTTGAGGGCTCACTTCCCGCTTTTATTGCGGCATTTACAAAACACCAAAAGATTTCAGACAAGGAGATTGACGAGGTTCAAAAAATGATCGACCGCTTTAGGAAAGGAGAAAAGTAATGTCAGAAATATTCCTGAAAATATTAAACATGAGCATTTCCGCAGGCTATATCGTTCTTGCAGTGCTGCTTTTCCGTATTCTTCTAAAAAAGGCGCCCAAATGGATCAACGTTGTTCTTTGGGGCATCGTGGGACTTCGTCTTATTTGTCCCTTTTCCATCGAAAGCGTACTGAGCCTTATACCGAGCTCGGAGGTTGTAAGTCCCGATATTATGATGGATAATACTCCTGCTATTAATTCGGGCATACCGATAATCAACAGCGTTGTAAATCCTGTTATTGGCGAATCATTTTCTCCGACTCCCGGCGACAGCGCAAATCCCTTGCAGATATTGATTCCCATACTGAGTGCTATATGGATCGCCGGAATGGTCACGCTTATCATCTATACCGTTGTCAGTTACGCCAAAATAAAGCGCAAGATCGGAACGGCGGTGCTTTATACGGATAATATCTATCAGAGCGAGAACGTGGTATCTCCTTTTGTGCTCGGCATTATCAAGCCCAACATCTATCTTCCCTTTGGTATGAGCCAGAAAGATATGGAGCACGTGCTGTCACACGAAATGGCGCACATTCGCCGTAAAGACCACCTTTGGAAGCCTCTTGGATTCCTTCTTTTGACGCTCCATTGGTTCAATCCTCTTATGTGGCTCGGCTACGTTCTGCTTTGCCGTGACATTGAGCTCGCTTGTGACGAAAAGGTTATCGGAGAGCTTGACCGCGACTCGAGAGCCGACTACACCGAGGCACTTCTTGCTTGCAGTGTGAATCGCCGAATGATTACCGCTTGTCCCCTTGCCTTTGGCGAGGTAGGAGTCAAAGATCGTGTAAAGTCTGTGCTGAGCTACAAGAAGCCTGCGTTTTGGATAATCGTTGTTGCGGTTATTATCTGTACATGTCTTGCAGTATGTTTTCTTACAAATCCCGTAAAGGATATTTCAGTTAAGAACACCAATTCCGAAAAGATTGAATTGATCATCCCTTATAATTACGGCGGTGGAACATATAGTATACAAAAAATTTTAGAAAACGAATATGAATTCACCCCTGACGGTATAAAAAAGTATGATGGCTCCCTTGGTAAATACAGAATACTGATTAAATTCGGCGATATCGACCCACCAAGCAATTTTAAAGAAAAATACTCCGGAAAACATGTTGAGCTTGAATATTCAGAAACTAAGATTCGCGTAAAGCTGGTACAGCCCGAAGATCACGTTTTTTATCTTTATGTCGGATTTGATGAGCCTATAGAAGTCAATTATGTTGAAAGCGGAAAGCTTAATCAATTTGGCGGTCTTATCAAAATTCCTGTTAAACTCACTAATTCATCCAATACCTCAACGTTTTCAGACCTTAAAGAAAAATATCCACATTTTTATGGATTGAATACCGACGGTGGTTTAACAGTTTACATTTGGCAGCTTTCAGAGCTTCATTACGGATGTTATCTTGTCAGCACAAGCACAGACATACTCACAGATACAAGCTTTACATTTGAAAATGGTGCTTCGATTCAAGAAATGTTAACTATCATATCAAGTTATAGTATTGGCAAAGAAAACGTTACAATAAAGCCTGTAAGGAATCCAATATCAAGCTATTATTACGAGATCAATGACGAATACCGTCAAAGCCTTGAGGAGTACTTTTGGTCTGTAAATCCATATTATAACGGACTTATTGACAATGCATATATAGATATTGATAATGATGGCACAACCGAACTTTGTACCATGCAATACGGGTTAACATCAGGAGTTTTTTCTTTCATATTCAATGCGTGGGAAATAGAAACTAATGAGATTAAATATCACACAGTTTTTTATTCTCAGTGGTATGACCTTTCCTTCCAAAAGGGAGAGGACGGCATAACAAGAGTTCAAGGCATAACGCAGGGTGAAAATCCCGAAACACATTTATTCGATATATCCGTTGTGGACGGCGAGGTAAATCTTACGGAAAATGGTATCCAGATTGGTTTTATCGCTCCCAAATGGCCAGGATTTGAATAAACATCTCTGCTAAACAAACAATAATCCCCCAAGTGTAGTCTTGAAATTTTTCAAGCATCTGCACTGAGGGGATTATTTATTTATATTCTTTTAGTTTTATCAATCGAAAATATAGTTCTCAGCCTCGGATTTCTTATCCCTTGTCATAAGAGTCAAAACCGCACTTTGGGGGCTTACACCGCCAAATACGATATCGTTTGCCGTTTCCGTAATGGGCATCTCAACGTTATATTTCTTTGAAAGCTCCATCGCCGCGGGAAGTGCATTGATTCCCTCAACCACCATTCCAACCTGCTTTACCGCTTCCTCGGGGGTAATACCCTGCCCGATAAGCTTTCCGCATCTGTTATTACGGCTGTGTTCACTTGTGGCAGTAACAATAAGGTCTCCTATACCCGCAAGTCCCGAAAAAGTCTGATCGTTGCAGCCCATACGAAGTCCAAGACGCTTGATCTCGGCAATTCCTCGTGTGATAAGAGCCGCCTTAGCATTGTCGCCAAGACCGAGCCCTGTTGATATTCCCGTTGCAAGAGCTATAATATTCTTCATAGCACCGCAAAGCTCAACGCCGCGAACGTCAAAATGTGTATAAACACGCATGCAGGTATTCATAAATACATCCTGCACACGTTCGGCAACCCCGATATCCTCACAGGCTGATATTATAGTTGTGGGAAGATCACGGGCAACCTCCTCTGCGTGGGTGGGTCCCGAAAGCGCCACAAGATCTACGCCCTTTGAAACCCCTGCCCTTGAAAGCTCGTCCTTTATAACCTCTGTCATTGTGAAAAGTGTATCCTTTTCAATACCCTTTGCAACATCAACAATGATCTGTCCTTCTGCAATATAGGGCGCAAGCTTCCCTGCAGTGCTTCTGACAAAGGGTGAGGGAACCGCCATAAGGATAAGCTCCTTGCCGCTTACTGCCTCTTTCAAATCTTTTGTAAATTCTGTTTTTTCGGGAATTACCATACCCGGAAGATTTTTATGTATACGTGTTGAAGACAGTTCATCTATTTCACTTTCAATTGCAGACCACACGATAACGTCATGACCGCTGTTTGTAAGCATTCTTGCAAGTGCCATACCCCATGTTCCCGCGCCAATTACTCCAATTTTCATATCCTTCACCTCGCAGTTAATATAACGTATTTATTTTATCATATATTTTCCAAAAAATCAAGAGGATAATACAGCAGGCTGAAAACACCCATAAATGAGCCTTTTCAGCCTGTTTTACAGCTTATTTTATTTCGTCAATTGATACTACCTTAGCAGTCGGGAAATGTACCTCAAGAATGGTTTTAAAATCATATCCCACGGCTACCATTTCTTTTACACCGTTCTGTGAAAGTCCAACACTATGTCCCCAGCCCATTCCGTCAAAGACAAAATTACTGCTGCTTCCGTTAAGTGTAACACTGTACTGCTTCACAACAACATTTGCAGAGAAAAGATCGGGAAGTCCGTTTTCCGTGAAATGCAAGCTTTCACCGTTTGCCGTAACCATGACGGTTCCTCTGGAGTCTATATTAAAGGTACCGCTTAAAAATTCGGAGCTTGATCCGTATTTTTCCGTAATATACGTCTTGAGAAGGGATATCTCTGAGCTATCAAGTGTACTTCCTATGGAATCAAGCACGTTTTTCGGCACTTGTACTGCAAGAGGACCTTTATAATTTGAGGAATACACGCTGTCATAGCAATCATAGCTATATACAGTCCGCTTCACCGTCTGTCCGCCTTTACCGACAACAAAGCAACTGCTGTTGAGCCCAAGCATTACCCTCAAGGTAGTAGCACCCGTCACAGTCTGACTGTTTCCGTACACGTCGGTGTAGGTTATTGAATACACGTGTGGGCTATCGTCGCACAAAGTGATTGCAACCTTTGCAATATTACCCTTTATATTCGTGCAATCGTCCTTTATCAAGTTATATAACTCATTCGGAGTATATTCTACCGTCCATTTTGTATAGGAATTATAGCTTTTGTATTTTTCCCAAGGTGTTGGAACACCAACAAGGTGGGACTGCGCCGAGGTTGCCCAGGTGTCATCTATTGCAACGGTACAGCCGCCCGCCGTTGAAGCATAAAATATATCCGCAAGCTTTCCCGAGGCATTTGCAAGTACAAGTCCTGCCGTTTCCTTGGAAGCCGACACAACGTTATCATTAAGTCTGTCACTTCCTCGGTAGACTTGACAATGGGTTTCACTGCACAGGTCAAAATCATAGGATTTATGCTTATCTATACCGTCATATGTATAGTTTCTTACCGCGATGGAAAATGCCTTTTGAACCTCATGTTCGGAGCTTGGAGAAATTTCATAGGACATTACACAGGCAATATACCTGTCGGTGGGAACTATGGTTATTATGCTTATACCATCCACGGAAGCATTTGTATATCTTCTGAATTCAAAAACACCTTCAAACAAAAGCTGATTTCGTCTGACGATATAGGACATCTCCCCTTCATTGCAAAGAGGTCTTACCGCTATAGCATACTCATCATCGGTTTGTGTATACCCTGTGACCACGTTTCCGGAGTTATCACAAACATAAACGGTATCTGCATCCTCATAAACTATTCTGGTTTCAAGAACACCCTCAAGCCTTTTGGCGATCTTCAAAAGATACTCCTCAGTTTCAGCTTTAGAGGAAAAAGTTCCGAGCCTTATCTCACATTGACCGTCACCGGAAAAATGCTCAAAATAACTGATATCGTCCCCTGCGATAAGTGATGAAATCTCCGAGTTCAACTCTTCCCTTTCGGTTATCTTTCTTCCGTCCTTTTCATAGGAATATATAGCTGCAGAATAATATCCCGTTTTGATCTTTATCGTAAAGGCGCTTCCTCTGACAGTTCCGAGATACTCAAAGGTATCGTTGCTTTTTGACTGTACACCGTATTCCAAGCCGTAATCCGTTGTGAAGGAATATTCCTCCAAAACCGTTGAGGAATATGCAAGTCCTATTCTTACGTAATCAATGGATTCTGAATTCTCGCTCTCATTGTCAACAGCTGCAGACAAGCCCCACAGAAGCAAAACAAAAAAAACGGCGAAACAAATGAATCCAACGAGCGCAATCCTTTTCCAATTACGATGTTCGAGCTTCACCATTTTATCACCGCCTTTTAATTTTTTACTTTTTACTTTTTAAACTTAAAGAAGTGCCTCAAGCACTGTCCAGAAAATTCCGACAACCATCATGAATGCAAGAAAAAGACACATAACTCTTGTCCAAAGTGTTTTTTTGTCAGTTTTCTTATCTTGTTTTTTTTCGTTTGCCATCTTTATCACCTCTTGACTAAACAATATGAGAAAAACCAATACACAGGATATTATATCATATACTGATTGAAATTTCAACTGTTATTTTTTTTGTTTACAATTTTTTTCACATATATTTCTTACTGACGCACGAAATAAAGGCGCGGATCTTGTGGCTTGCCGCTTTATCCACGCCTTGTTTCATATTTTCCTCACACGCCAACGCCTGTTGCAGGTATCTTTATCTTTTTTGGAGACTTTGCAAATTTCATTCTGTCCCCGTCAAAAATCTCAGCTTTTTCCACCTTTCCGTTCTTTTTAAGTGAGAAAAGCGTTACACCCTGAGCACTTCTCGTTGTGCTTTGCGGTATAAGTGAGCTTGATATCTGTATGCACTTTCCGTCGTTTGACCATATAACAAGCTCCACGGGAGTGCCGCCATCTTCCGAAAAAGCAGCCACTATGGGTGATTTATCCGAATATGCTCCCTTAAGCTTTGAGCGGTTTCCCTTTGTTTCATACGCCGTGATCGGAACCTTTACTCCCTTTCCGTTTTCAAATATGAAAATGATATTCGTTGCGGGATCATATTCCTTCAAGGGCTTTAAGAAAAGGAAGTCCTCTCCCTTGTCAAACTTGAGCTTTACGGGAACAAAATCTCCCATAAGTGAGGATTTCGTTGTTTCAAAGTCCGCAACCTTACCCTTATAGCACTGTGCCTTATTTGAGAAGAAAAGAAGTGTATCCACGTTTGCTCTTTCCTCGTTGAGTATTACCTCGTCGCCCGTTTTCACGGTCTGTTCATCGTTACCTCTGAGGGACTGAAGAGTGATCTTTTTGAAATATCCCTCCCTTGTCATTACGATCCTCACAGGATAGTCCTCCACCGTTTCCTCCTTAACATAGGTTGTTACCTCATGTATCGGAACGATCTGGGTTTTCCTCGGCTTTTTATACTTTGCCTTTATTTCCTCAAGCTGTTTTATGATAAGCTTTTTCTGAAGCTTTTCGCTCTTTATAAGCTTTTCAAGCTCTGCGATCTCGCGGCGAAGCTTATCCGTTTCCGCAATTCTGTTGAGAATATATTCACGGTTCAAATGACGGAGCTTGATATCTGCAATATAATCCGCTTGGATCTTATCGATTGAAAATCCTGTCATAAGGTTTGGAACCACCTCGGATTCCTTTTTGGTACCGCGAATGATCTTTATCGCCTTATCAATATCAAGAAGTATCTTTCCAAGGCCTTCAAGCAAATGAAGCTTCTCAAGCTTCTTGTTAAGGTCAAATTCACATTCCCTGCGAACGCATCCGAGTCTGAACCTTATCCACTCGTTCAGTATTCCTATAACTCCCAGCTGATAGGGATTTTGATTGATTATTACGTTAAAATTAGGACTTATTGTGCTTTCAAGTGGTGTCATTTTGAAAAGCTTTGCCATAATCTTTTCTACGTCCGCGCCCTTTTTGAGATCAATTACATATTTAAGTCCCGAAAGGTCCGTTTCATCTCTGCAATCGGATATTTCCTTGATGGTATCATTTTTGATGATGTCGCATATTTTATCGTGAATCGCCTCAACCGTTGTTGAATCGGGAATTTCGTCGATCTCGATACAATTTGATTTCGCATCATACTTGTATCTTGCCCGCATCTTGAAGCTACCCTTACCCGTTTTGTATATCTCTGCCATCTGCGCTCTGTCATAAAGCAGTATACCGCCTCCGGAAAAATCGGGAGCGGGCATTATATCAAGGATCTTGTCCACGTCGCAGGAAGGATCGGAAAGCACCTCGATGGTCGCATTACAAACCTCCTCTAAATTAAAGGAGCATATCCTTGTTGCGATACCTACCGCAATACCCGTGTTTTGTGAAACGAGGATATTGGGGAAGGATGTGGGCAGGAGCTTTGGCTCCGTTTGAGTATTGTCATAATTCGGAATGAAATCCACGGCGTTTTTATCAATTCCGCGGAATATCTCCTGACAAAACTCATCGAGCCTTACGTTTGTATAACGGGATGCAGCAAATGCCTCCGTTGAATAATGAGTACCAAAATGTCCCTTTGAATCAATAAACGGGTGCAAAAGCGCCTGATAGTCCCTTGTAAGTCTAACCATGGTTTCATATATGGACATATCTCCGTGAGGGTTCAGCTTCATCGTTTCTCCCACCACGTTCGCACTCTTCGTTCTGTGGGCAGTACTGTTCAGTCCCATTTTATACATTGTATAAAGTATTTTTCTGTGAGCGGGCTTAAAGCCGTCTATCTCGGGTATGGCTCTTGAAATGATTACGCTCATGGCATAGGGCATGTAGTTGACTTCAAGAGTTTCCGTTATATCCTGATCCTTTGCAGGATTCTGTTTGGTAAAATCCTCTTCCGCCTTTATGACGGTCTTTTTTCTTGCCATTTTTATTCTCCGATTTTATTAATGGTTCTGATATCAAAGCCCGATGCCTTGATAAGTCTGTTATACACAGCATATCCAATACCTTCAAGACGGGGCATATCCGCATATACTGTTTTTATTTCTTCTATTTTATCAAATTCCCGCAATTTACGGAAAAGATTGTGTGCCATATCTTTTGCAGAAGTACGATCACCGTAGGAAAGAGCATATTTTCCGAGTTTCCTTGCACTTGCCTCGTCTGTAAGGAAGCCCACGCTCTCCTCACACGCCCTTTCTGCCATATACTCAAATATCGCCTCATCATCACCCACAAGCACAATGACCTTTGCGTTTGGCGCATAATGGCGGTATTTCATTCCGGGAGCTGCAGGTTTATCTCCTTCCCCAAGCTTTTTTGAGGAAAGATCCGTAACCTCCGCTCCGCCGCAAGCCGCGCTGAGCATTTCGGGTGTAATAGCGCCGGGGCGAAGCAAGGATATCGTGCCGTCCTTCTCGCTTCTGACAATAGTAGATTCAAGTCCCACGTCGCACTCGCCGCCGCAAAGTATCACATCTGCTCTGCCCTGCATATCCGTTATAACGTCCTCGGGACAGGTTGGACTAGGCTTGCCCGATATATTTGCCGACGGCGCGGCTATCGGTACGCCGGATTCCTCGATCAATTTAAGCGCAACGTGATTCATTGGAACTCTGACGGCAACGGTATCAAGTCCTCCTGTGACCGTCATGGGAATACACTTCCTTTTGGGCAAGATAACGGTTATGGGTCCCGGCATAAAACACTCTGCAAGTCTATAAAACACCGAGTCGGTATAACAATACTTCTCTGCATCCTCCGGTCTTGCAAGATGTATTATAAGGGGATTGTCGGAAGGGCGTCCCTTTGCCGCATATATCTTCCTTGCCGCCTCACTGTCAAGCGCCGATGCACCGAGTCCATACACGGTTTCTGTGGGAAAAACCACAAGCCCTCCGTTTTTTATCACCTCGGAGGCAAATTCTATATCCTTTTTTTGGGGTTCTTCAAAAATCTTCGTTTCCATTTTATGCAAGATCTCCGTTTTTGAGTCTTTCTGCGGTATCTGCCGCAATTATTGCATCGATCATATCACCGATATCTCCGTTGAGAAATCCCTCAAGACTGTGCAGGGTAAGACCTATTCTATGGTCTGTAACTCGGCTTTGAGGATAGTTATACGTTCTGATCCTCTCGCTTCTGTCCCCTGTACCGACCTGACTCTTTCTTTCGGAGGCGATCTTATCCGTCTGCTCCTGCATCTTCATATCATAGAGCTTTGCTCTGAGCATCTTCATTGCCTTATCCTTGTTTTTGAACTGGCTTCTTTCGTCCTGACACTCAATTACGATACCCGTGGGCTTGTGTGTAAGTCTTACCGCGGACTCGGTCTTGTTTATATGCTGACCTCCCGCTCCGCTGGACTTACAGCTTTCTATGACGATATCGGCGGGGTTTATATTTACCTCCACCTCCTCTGCCTCGGGAAGCACTGCCACCGTTACCGTTGAGGTGTGTATTCTTCCCTGGCTTTCCGTTTCGGGAACTCTTTGTACTCTGTGCACTCCCGATTCAAATTTAAATCTTGAAAAGGCTCCCTCTCCGTCAACTGAAAATGAAACCTCCTTGAATCCTCCAAGTCCCGTTTCGTTAAGGCTTATAAGCTCCGTTTTATATCCCATTTTATCGGAGTACATATTATACATTCTGTAAAGCACATAGGCAAACAGCGCCGCTTCCTCGCCTCCCGCTCCCGCTCTTATTTCTATTATTACGTTTTTATCGTCGTTAGGGTCTCTTGGAAGAAGCATGACCTTGAGCTCTTGCTCCGTAATCTCGATCTTTTCCTTAAGCTCCTCATATTCAAGCTCGGCAAGGGCTTTCATCTCCTTGTCCTCAGATTCCATGAGATCCTTTGCATCCTCAAAGTCACTGACATATCTTTTATATTCTCTGTATTTTTCAACTATGGGTGTGAGTAATTTATACTCCTTCATCAGCTTGCGGTATTCCTCCATATCGGAAGTAGCACTCTCGCTTGAAAGCTTTTCTCCCACCGCTTCATATTTCTTCTCTGCTTCTCCTAATTTGTTTAACATTTTTTGTTACCTTATTACCAATCATTTAATTGTATTTCTCAAATTTACGAAAACGGCACCGTCACATTTCTCGGACGGTGCCTTTAATTTCATTTCTTTGCGGTTTTACGCTGATTATAGGCCGAACGAGGATTTACTATCTCTCTCCAATCGAGATCTCCTCTTTCAAGAGCTCTGACAAGCACCTCTGCTGTTGCGAGATTTGTTGCAACGGGTACATTGTATACATCACACATACGGAGCATATCTATATCATCACTATTGATATAGCCCTCCTTATTCGTATCACGGAAAAACAAAAGCAGATCGATCTCGTTATATGCAATTCTCGATGTAACCTGTTCCGCTCCGCCGAGACTTCCGGACAGCAAGCTTTCAATCTGCATTCCGGTAGATTCGCTTATATACTTAGCTGTCTTACTTGTGGCGCAAAGTCGATGCTTTGTAAGTATTCCGCAATAGGCAATACAGAATTCTACCATAAGTTCTTTTTTCTTGTCATCAGCGATAATTGCAATTTCCATAGTCTCTCTCCTTTATTATGTATTCTTATAATTTAATGTTTAACATTCAAAATCTTTTTCAAACGGTTTCTTTGCTTTGAGCCTTCAAATATCGGAATACTCTCACCCTTCAATCTGTTTGCGGCATTTTTAAGAGCGTTATCCTTCTCGTGGGCTCTCTCTCCCTCAAAAAGAAACGGTACAAAGGGCACGATCCCTGCAAGTCTTAAATGCGTTCTGTCAATTATCTCCTCAACAGGCACTGCCTTTTCAAACTCGCCAAACCTGTTTACAAGCAAGGAACAATCAAGCTCCTTTTTTTCAAGATCAAAAGCAAGACTTTCTGCCGCTCTCACACTTGACGGCTCTGCTGATGTCACCACAATAACATCGGTACAAATCTCCAAATTGCTCGGCGAATCAAGCACTATACAGTCATATCCGCTTTCCTGTATCTTGCGGTATCCCAAATCTTCATCAAGTCCACCCGAAAGGGGTGCAGAGCAAAAATCAATTTTATCGGCTTTACTTACAACCGCTTCAAGCTCCATTCCGCGGCAAAGGTCATCAAATCCAAAAAGCACTCCATCCTCGATACCGATCATCATATCGAGATTTCCCGCACGCTTACAGTCCGCAAGACACACTCGTTCAAAGACAGACGCAATATTTTGTGCGATCCCCCACGCTACTGTACTTACTCCGACTCCACCCTTATACGAAACGACTCCGATTATTTTTCTCACACCGTCATCTCCTTGAAAATCTTTCACTGTACAGTAAACAAAGAGCACAGTCCTTCAATGGCGCTTTCCATTTTAGCAACAAGCCACCTTCTACACCGTTTATAATAGCACATTTATATAATATTTGTCAATAGGAACAAGAAAATTTGTCAAACTTGTTGTCTTTTTTTATTTTATAAAAAAATACCCTGTTTCAAAATAATATAATTTAAAAAAGACACACCTCGTTCAGAGTAAGCTTTACCCTGCCCTCGCGGACCGTTTTTTATTATATTCCTTCAAATATAAGTTTATATACAACAAAAAAAACAATACGCAGCAATAAAAAAGCAATCCAATGCAACCATATCATCAATAACAAAAAAGATGCAGGAATCCATAAAGGATCTTTGCATCTTTTATATATATAGCTTTCAGGTTATTTCCTTTTTAAGCTCCTCGGGGATCTCGGGAACGGCACCAAGCTTTGTAATTACAAAATCCGAAAGCTTGCTCGCTCTGATAAGACATTCCGCAGGATCTATTCCCTTAAGGTAATTTGCAAGGAAGCACGCAGAAAAGCTATCTCCTGCTCCAACTGTAGAAAGGGGCTTGTTTTTCGGCATGGGTGACTCTATCTTTCCAAGAGTTCTGTGATAGATTGCCGCGCCGTCCTTGTCCTTTGTGAGAATTACCATTTCAAGATTCTTATACTTCTCAAGTATATTGAGGCTGACCTCCTCGGGATCACTTCCAAATCCGAGGTCTCCCGCTTCCTCTCTTGAAAGCTTCACGATGGTTGAATATCCCATTAATTCCTTTGCAATATTGGGAAAGAAATGGGGCATTCTAACGTTAACGTCATAGAAAACAGTCTTATATTTCTTTTCAAGAAGTTTTTTCAAGGATTTATATGACGGATATTCTCTGACAGCTAAAGAACCAAAGGCAAGAGCTTCAAATTCCTCGTCCACCTCTGTCATCGGAATATTATCATATGCAACACCAGAAGCGAGATTGTAAGAAGGATGTCCCTCAGCATCAAGAGTTACCTTACAATATCCCGTAGGCTCCGAAACCCTCGCTACGTATTTTTTACTTATATTAAATCTGTCAAGATGCACACATGCTTCATCTCCAAGCTTGTCGCATCCAAGCGCAGATACCATTGCAACCTCGTGTCCAAGATTTGCAGTATGCGCCGCAAGATTAAAGGGAGCGCCGCCGATTTCCGATTTATCTGCAAAAACGTCCCAAATTATTTCTCCGAAAACCAAAATTTTGCTCATTTTTCTCCTCCAACACCCTAAAAAGGGATTAAATCAAAGAAATTGACCGCTTCAAAAAGCGGCGCACCTCCGTAGGGGAAAAACTCGCCCTACACGAGTGCGCCTCTTTTTAAATAGAAAATAACGGTCAAATAATTATTTTTAATACAGTGCTTTTTCGGCTTTCAGGTCAAGATTATTTTACGATCTCTCCATAGCATACACCGAATGCACACGCTGCATTTGACTCGTCTGTGTCAATGTGCATAGCAAGCGCAAACTTGGGAGAAACTCTGACAACTGTATCAGCAAAAATTGTTGTACGGTCAGCATTTTCAACCTTTACGCTTACGATCTGCTTATCTTCAACTCCGAGAGCTGCCGCATCCTCGGGAGTCATGTGAATATGTCTTTTTGCAACAAGAACGCCCTCTGCGATCTCAACCTCGCCCTTAGGTCCTACAAGCTTGATTCCGGGTGTGCCTGCAACGTCTCCGCTCTCTCTTACGGGAACAGCCTTAAGTCCGAGTGTACGAGCGTCTGTGAAAGAAAGCTCAACCTGATCTGCGGGACGAACGGGTCCGAGGATAGTTACGTTAAGAGAACCCTTAGGTCCAACGATCTGAACCTTTTCCTCGCAAGCGAACTGTCCGGGCTGGCTGAGGTCCTTTTTGTTTGTGAGTGTTGCACCCTCACCAAAAAGTGTTTCAAGTGTTGCCTGTGTCACGTGGATATGACGTGCAGATGTTTCTACAATGAATTTCATTTTTGTATCCTCCTGAATAATCCATCATTTTTGTTTTTATAATATACACATATATTATATCACTTATTTTTTGAATTGTAAATAAGTTTTTTAAATTAATTACAAATTATTCGGAGGTTTTATGAAAAATTCAGACTCCACACCGGATGTTAAATCAAGATCGGAACACGAAGGTGTCATCGAAAATGGAAGTATCATCACAGAGGATGACGACTTCAAGATCTACACCATGACGATTATCGGTCAAGTCGAGGGACACTACGTTCTTCCGCCCGAACAAAAATCCACCAAATACGAGCACCTCATCCCCCTCCTTGTTGCCGCAGAGGAAAGTGCTTCCATTGATGGCATGCTCATTATTTTAAACACCGTGGGAGGTGACGTTGAGGCAGGACTTGCCCTTGCGGAAATGATCGCAAGCATGTCCCTTCCCACTGTTTCCCTTGTTCTCGGCGGAGGTCATTCAATCGGCGTTCCCCTTGCTGTCTGCGCCAAAAGGTCCTTTATCGTCCCATCTGCAACCATGACGCTCCATCCCGTCAGAATGAACGGTCTTGTTATCAACGCTCCTCAAAGCTTTGATTATTTCAACCGCATGCAGGACAGGATCGTAAATTTTATCACTGCCCACTCGGGAATAGAAGCGGACAAGCTCCGCGGAATGCTCATGAAAGCCGATGAAATGGCAACGGATATCGGCACCATTCTTGACGGCAAGACCGCTGTCAGTGAAAGGATCATCGACAGGATAGGCGGACTTAAAGAAGCTCTCGGAGAACTCAAAGAACTGATCCGCAAAGATAAGCTCCAAAAGTCCTCCGAAAAGCTCCAAAATTAAATTTTATTCAAAAATACCGAAATGGTAGATTCTCGCGTGAGTATCCCCATCCTTTGCAGGGGTATATATCTTGAGCATAACGTATCTTGCACCGTTACAGTTAAGGGTTCCTCTTGTTACGTCATTCTCATTTCCTCTTACACTGTCTGCAAGAGTATATTCATCATCCTCTTTTTCCTTAACGAAAATATCAAAATCAACTGTATTCCACATCTTTGATTCGATCGCTCCCGCATGGCAAATAAGGTAGGATTTAGGATAGTATACCTTTTCAAGGTCGATATTAAGAGTACATTCTCTCTTTTCGTCCTGAGTACCGCACCACTTGGTAAATCCTCTTCCGTCAAGTGCTTTATCTGCACTTTCACGGTTATTCATTTCGTGGTTAGCACTGCAAGGCTTGTTAAGGGCAATATTTTCACCGAGATATTCATACACCGCCTCAACGGTAATATCATGATCGCCCATCTTTACAAGCGCATATCCTCTGTCCTTTGATACGATGCCCTCTCCCTCAAAATCCTTGAAGATTCCGTCATTTAAAACTCTGGGAGCGAAAAGAAGCACTGTTGCGCCCTCTGCGTACTCTCCGCTTCCGCGTCTGAGTCCCTTTACGGTAAGCGTATGCTTGGGTGCATCTATTCCGCCGGGGATATTATCAAACATAGGTGTAAGAGGCTTTACCTTTTCCTTCTTCACCTGTGTTGCGGCAAATATCATCAGCTCGGGATCATTGGGGAGAGTGATCTCCTTAGCACCGCCCGTAGGTATCTCCTGAGCAAAGAGGTATGCAAAATCATACACTCTGTCCTCGCCCTTTTCGTTTTTAGTGTGAGTTGCAATATAGGCGATCTCCGTGGAAACGCACTTGTTTCCGCTTCCGTTTACAACCATTTCTCTTGCGCCCACAAATCCGTCAAAGGCATGTACTCGAATATCCGTGGGAGCACCGTTGACCGTGAATGTTACCCAGCCCGACTTCTTCTTCGCGCAAAGGAACTTAACACTGTCATATCCCTCCTCAAGAGCGATGGTCTGTCCCTGCGCCAAAAGAACGTTTTTGTCAGCTGTTGAAAGCTTATATTCAATTCCCGCAGAGGTTATGCTTTCGGGATAAAGCTCCTTCGGGATATAGATTCCCTCGGATTCCTTTGTTTCTCCGATAGCACAAAGTATATCTGCATTATAAGGAAGTGCAACTGTCTTTGTTGATGTCTTAGCATCTGTCTTTCCTGCATATTCAAGGGAAAGCTTTACGGTTACAACGCCGTATCTTCTGAAATCAATTTCAATGGAGTTGTCCTTGACCTCAATAGGAGCGATCTCTGTTTCATATCCGTTACAAAGCACAGCGCTCTTTACCGTAAAGTCCGCAAATGCGACCTTAACGCCCTGTCTTGCGCATCCGTAGCTTTCCTGAAGACGGATCACGTATTCCTCGGAGTCCTCTGCCTTCTTTACAGCACGAAGCTCGATACCTGCCTCAAGAGCAGACACAAGTGATACGCTTGAAGCCTTGCCCTCATGCTTTGTTGCCTCATATGCGATAACGCCGTTATTGAGTGCCACAGCTGAGTTGATGCAGGGCTTATCTCCTTCATGAGCCTCAACGTAGAACGAATATTTATTAAATCCAAGGTCCTGGAAATCCTGTCCGGAGGTGGGCATGAAATTACCCGTGGGAGTATGGATAAGCACAAAGGATAGAGATCTGTCGTCGGGCTTTGCCGCCGCATACTTACAATCGTTTGCAATAGTTACACCAAACTCACCGGATGAGTCCGTAAGGTCTGCCCACTTGTGCACGTTGTGGATAAAGTATGGGTAGGTATTTGTATTGCCCTCAAGCTCTGCTCCAAGATCTCCATCAAAGAGCGCCTTTTCATTCTCGGCACTGAGGGGGAATTTAATTGTAAGAAGGGATGCTCTGTCCTGCCAATCGGTCTCGCAATCAATGAGAAGTCCCTTGCCGCCCTTTTTAAGTGTAAGGGTCTTTTCATAAGTACTTGCAGAAGCCTTGACCTTGATCTTGAATCCAACGCTTACAGGTCTTTGGTCAATCATTTCAACCTTTACGTCACCCGTAACCGTTCTCGGCTCCTTCTGCAGGTCCTTAAACTCGTATTCCCATGAGGGCCATACGGTACTGTGATCTTCAAATATTTCCTCTCTGATAGGAGCAGAAAGCAGCTCTTTTCCGAGAGTTTTATCATAAATTGAGCAAATATCGCCCTTTTCATTCACTTTAACAACGAGGTTTTCATTCTCAAGGGTATCTTCCGTGATCGAAAGCGTATCATCACCCGAAGCCTCGCCCTCTGTTACTGCAAATATTTCAACGCTGACAGGCTTCAAGGTAGGAAGGAATGTGATAATGGTCCCCTCTCCCTCAATGGTTGAATAGGTAGGAAGCACACTGCCTTGGGCTGTCTTTACAACGGGAGAATCGAATTTGCCGTCAAGCTTAACCGTTACCTTTTCCTGTCTTTCAAATGCAGAGGGATTATATACCGCAATAGGTGTTCCTTCACAATCCGTATCAAGAGCAGAGATCACGTTTGAGGCAGAATTGTCCATCTCTCTTGTAAACACGTTCTTGGAGATCACCATATCGTTATGAGAATAAAGATATGCATTTGCTATTGAAGTTCCCGTAATATCATCATGGAACTGATGCCAGAGGAAGTTCTTCCATCCGCCTTCAATTCTCATTTTAGGATACTCCGCGCCCGTCATGATCTCTGCCATAACGGATACACGTTCTGCCTTATCCGCACCGGACTCGTTCTGACGGTTCATACGCTTCATGGCGGTGTGGCTTGTCATGGCACCGAATCCGTGAGGAATGAGGAGTCCTCCTTCATATACGGGAAGCGCTGCGATCTCCTCATCTGTAAGATCGTGGTATAACTGTGTAGAAGATGCGCATACAACGTCAAACGCGCCGTTTCCGTTATTTTTGATAGCTTCCTCAATAAGTCTTGCAGAGCCCTCCGTACAGGATCCTCCGTAGTCGCCCGTTCCGTAATAGAGATTTCTTGCATAAACACCGGAATACTTTCCGTTGTGATCCACGAGCTTTAAAAGCTCCTCTCTTTCACTGATGGGTCTTTCATCATTATCCTTATCAAAGTTATAGGTATAATTTCCCGAAAGGAATGATGTAAACAATTCGTTTCCATCAGGACCCTTCCAGCGCGCAAGGTCAATTCTCGGAAGCTCCTTGTTCACCTGAGGCTTCAAGAGCTTTCCATCCTCAGAAACCATCGGAGAGCCAACTCCCCAAACAAGCTTCTGCGTTGAAAATCCTATAAGTCCCATATGGGACGCAATTGAAGGAAGTGCAGATCTGAATCCGAAGCAGTCGGGAAGGAAAATATCCTCTGTAACCTTTCCGAATTCCTTTTCAAAATATTTATTTCCGTAAAGGACCTGACGCATCAATGCCTCGGACGAGGGAACGTTAACGTCCATTGAATCCCAAGCACCGCCAACGGGAACCCAATTTCCCTTTTCAACGTATTCCTTTACCCTTTCATACATTTCGGGATAATATTCCTTCATCAGCTTGTATCTGAAAGCACCCTCAAAGTTAAACTTATAAGAAGGGTATTTTTCAAACAGTTTGAAGTTATATTCCATTGTGTTTTTAACACAATCCACTATCGTATCTTTGATAGTCCAATTCCACTGCGTATC
>JAZQRT010000153.1:0-13085 GCA_045629725.1 Eubacteriales bacterium
GCAGTAGGTGTTGTACGTCGTGACCCCATGGCAATGCGTCCTTTCGTTGGTTACAACATGGGTGACTACTTCAAGCACTGGCTTGATATGGGCAAGGTTATCCCCAACGCTCCTAAGATCTTCCACGTAAACTGGTTCAGAACAGACGCTGAAGGCCACTTCATTTGGCCCGGATACGGCGACAACATGAGAGTTCTTCTTTGGATCCTCGCTCGTTGCGCAGGCGAAGTTGAAGCAGTTGAAACAGCAATCGGATACGTTCCTAAGGCTGAGGATATCAACATTGAAGGACTTGAGGACGTAACTCTTGATACAATCAAGGATCTTCTTACAATCGACGTTGAGTCTTGGAAGGAAGACGTTCCTAACATCAAGGAATTCTACGCTCAGGTTGGCGATCACGTTCCTGCAGAGCTTTACGAGGAACTCGCAGCTCTCGAGGCAAGACTTGGCTAATTAAAAACAAAAATCCTGCGTTTGAAGTAAATTAAATCAAGGATTTTCTATGGGACCGCAAGGATATCTTGCGGTCCTTTCTGTTTAAAATAAATAGGGGGAAATATGACTATTTTTAATAAGATCAATATACTTAAAGAAAGAGCAAACAGATCAAAGTATACCGAGAGAATATTGTCAGAGCTTGATTTTTCGGTAGAGCTTTCTGTTCAAAAGGGAAATAAATACGAAGACGTTATTTGTGAGTGTGTAGATTTTCTCAATGCGTCCTTTGAAAAGGACGGAGCGCTTACAAAGGACACCTGTATTCAAGCGGAAAGGATACTCATGCCCTTGTCCGATGAAGCAAAGAGCTATCGCGTACATTGTGTGGGACATGCACATATTGATATGAACTGGATGTGGGGATATCAGGAAACTGCGGCGCTGACAGTTGATACCTTCAGAACTGTTCTTGATCTTATGAAGGAATATCCCGAGTTCACATTTGGACAGTCACAGGCTTCCACATTCAAGATAATTGAAGATTATGCCCCCGAGATGCTTACTGAGATCAAAAAATATATAAAAGAAAGCAGATTTGAGGTCACTGCATCCACATGGGTTGAAACTGACAAGAATATGCCCTCGGGAGAGTCCCTTGCAAGACATATACTTTATACAAAAAAATATCTTTCAAAATTACTCGATATCTCCCCCGAGGATCTGAATCTTGATTTTGAGCCGGATACCTTTGGACATAATATTACTGTCCCCGAAATATGCAGTATGGGCGGTGTTAAATATTATTACCACTGCAGAGGTAACGTTGAAATGCCCTCAAATCCCGCATATTTATGGCGTGGAAGGAGCGGAGCGGAGCTTATAGTATGGCGCGATCCTCAGTGGTATAACGGAGGCGTCAGCCCTGCGGCATTTTATAAAGTGCCCGAGCTTTGCAAAAATTGCGGCATCGATGAGTTTTTGTACGTTTACGGAGTGGGAGACCACGGCGGCGGTCCCACAAGACGGGATATAAACAAAATAATTGAAATTGCAAGCTGGCCGATAATGCCCACTATCGAGTTCAGCACCTACGGAGCGTTTTTCAGAGCCCTTGAAAAGATAAAGGATAAGCTTCCCGTAAAAGAGGGCGAGATGAACGTGATATTTACAGGATGCTATACCTCTCAGTCAAGGATCAAAATGGCAAACCGAATTGCAGAGGACAGAATACAGGAGTCGGAAGCGCTTTCAACAATGGCAAACATTATGGCAGATGCACCGAAGAAAACGGAAAGCTTTGAAAAAGCATGGCAAAAAATACTTTTTAATCATTTCCATGATATACTTCCCGGATCCGGCGTTATCGATACAAGAGAATATGCAATGGGTGAGTTCCAAAAGGCTATGGCTTCTATCGGCACAAATGCCAACCTTGCCATGAGGGCACTTGCGGAAAGGATCGATACATCGGAATATGTTTGCAAGACGGATCCTTCATCGACCGCAGAGGGTGCAGGCGTTGGATATATGACCGAGCAGCATAACCGATACAGAATGCCCGTTGCGGAAAGAGGTAACGGTAAAAAGAGAATATTCCATCTTTTCAATACCACGGGATATGATTTTGACGGCGTATGCGAGATCGTGGTGTGGGATTGGCTGTATGATGCTTCAAGAGCGGAGTTTAAGGATTCTGACGGAAACGTATGTGAGTTTAAGGTTCTTGAATCATCAAGAGGATATTGGGATCATCAGTATATGAAGATCGCTCTGTGCGCAAAGGTCGGAGCCATGGGATATGCAACGTATACACTTGATGAAAAGGAAATTGAAGGCATAGCAGGCTACGGACTTATATATCCGAGAAGTGATAATTATATTAAAGACGAGGATATCGTTCTTGAAAACAACAGAATAAAGGCAGTATTTGATATTAAGACAATGAAGATAAAATCCCTTGTTGATAAGTCAAATATGAAAGAAATGGTGGACAGGGAAGCAGGATTTTTCAAATATATCAAGGAAAACCCCAGACACGGCATGACCTCATGGCGTGTTGGAGAGTATATGTCGGAGGAAGACCTGAACGAGGAAAGAATAGTAAAATTCAAGGGTGCGGATACCGGAGCTATCAGAAGATCGCTCAGCTATGAAACAACGCTTGGTGAAAGATCAAAGCTCAATGTTAAGATTACTCTTGACGATAACAGTCCCATGCTCGTGTATGACTGCAGAGTTGATTTCCACGAGATCGGCAAACCCGGTGATTATATACCTCAGCTTGCTTTTACAATGCCGCTTTCCTTCAGTGCGGATAAATTTAAATATGACGTGCCCTTTGGTGTAATTGAAAGAGAGGGTGCTCGTCACGACTATCCTGCCAACTCATTCGCGGCAGCTATGGATCAAAGGGGCGAAAACGGTGGGGGAATGATTCTCATTTCGGATTCAAAATACGGATTCAGATGTTGGGAGAATAATATGCAAATGACGCTTATACGTGCTTCTTATGATCCCGATCCGTATCCCGAATATGGTGTTCACAATTTTAAGATCGCAGTCGGTGCTGTCAATGATTGCTCTGTAAAGGGACTTATGAAGATGAGGGATGAATTTGTTCACCCTGTCGCTATGTGCTCGGCAAGAGCAGGAAAAGGCGAACTCCCGCTTAAGGGGCAGCTTTTCAAGATTGAGGGCGAGGCTTTGTTAGGAAGCGTCAAAAATCCCGAAAAGGGCGAGGGCGTCATACTCAGATTGCTTGAGGTTGAGGGCAGAGCGTCGGAATTCACCGTTAAATTTGAAAAAACTCCCGCCTTTGTATATGAGGTGGACGTAAATGAAAATATTTTGAATGAGTTGAAGATCGAGAACGGAGCAGTAAACGGTAAAATGAAGGAGCATTCATTTAAAAATTTGCATGTAATGTTTGAGAAGTAAAATAATAAAATATTTTTATAACATTTTACAAATTGGTGTTGACAAAAAGAACGTCATAGTATATAATAAACATATATGTATGGTGTTCCATGCGTTATACTGCAATTTTTGAGTGAATGGAGAGGACAAAATGAACAAAGATAATAACGATCAGGTTAAAACAAATACACCTGAGGCAGCTAAGCCTGCTGAAATAAACGCAAATGATTATTACGAGCAAGCTAAGCAGATTCTTGAGGCAAACAGTGAGAACGTAGCACTGTATAAGAAGGCGCAGGAGCTCCTTGAGCAGATCTCCGGATACAAGAACTCCGCAAAGCTTTTGCAAGAGTGTAATGACAAGATCCTTGCCATCAATCTCAAAAAGGATATGGCAAAGAGAAAGAAGAAGAAGACTATCCGCAACATTGTTCTTGCAATCGTGGTAATTGTTGTGGCAGTTCTCGCTGTAAGTGCTGTATCAACACAGAACTCAGCAGATAAGGTTGAATACGAAAAGGCGCTTCAGTATCTTATAGATGCAGAAGATCCTTCACTCCTCGGCGCTTCTAAGGATAAGGACCGTAACAAGATCTACAACAAGGCATATTCTATCCTCAACAATCAGGGCCGTACAGATGAAGTGTTCAAGAGCAAGCTTAAGAGAGCTATGAACCTTGCTGATGACGAAAGATATGATGCTGCGTTTGATTATATCAACAAGAACGTACTCAATCAGGATGAGACCATCTATACACAGGCAATGACAGAGGCGATCGATGAGGCTTATGCATACATTGATGGAAAGATCCTTGAAAGAGCAAATGCAAAGCTTGAGGCAAAGGATTATTACGGCGCACTCAATCTTTACAGATACCTTGATGTAACTGATGAAGCTATTGCGGCAAGTGTAAAGAAGTGTCAGACAGAGCCCTTCAAGACATCCAAGACAGGCGATGTTATTAAGTTTGGTACATATGAGATCAACTGCAAGACAGGTGATTTCGATGAAGACATCGAGTGGATCGTTCTTGCAAAAGAAGGAAACAAATATCTTCTCGTTACCAAGGACGTGCTTGATGCATCTGCATTCAATAGTGCTTACGTTAACGTAACATGGGCAGATTCTTCAATTCGTGCATGGCTTAACGGTGACTTTATAAACAAGGCGTTCAATGCGGGCGAGCTTTCATCACTTAATACAACAAAGGTTGAAACTGACGGAAAGACAACTGATGATAAGGTATTCCTTCTCAGTAAGGCAGAGGTTGAAAAGTATCTCACAGCTGATACAAAGGTTGCACTTAACACAACTTATGCAGACACGATCAAGGGTGTATTTGAGTATGTAGTTGAAAAGGAAGTTAACGGCAAGGAAGTTGAGATCAGCTACAGCGCAGCATGGTGGCTCCGTGACACAGTTAATGATACAGCTCTTACTGTGGATAAGGACGGAAAAGTTGGCGAATACGGTCACTTTGTAACAAAGGATAACGTTGGTGTTCGTCCTGCTATCTGGGTAACGATCGACTAAGTTGAAAAAAATATTGATCGGGAGAGAATACTCTCCCGATTTTTATGCTTAAAATTGGCATAATAATGACGAAAATGCAAATCGGAGGTATCCATGATACTTATAATTGCCGAAAAACCAAGTCTTGGAAGAAATATAGCTGAGGGTGTAAAGCATTTGACGGGAATCAAAATGCAAACACACCGAGGATATATGACGGGCGGAGAATATATAATAACTTGGGCGTTCGGGCATTTATTTTCTTTGGCAGATATAGAGCACTATAATCCGAGAAAAGATGGGCAGAAATACTGGACTATGGAGAATATACCGTGTTTCCCCGAAACGTTTGATTTTGAAGTGAAGGATACATCGGATGATGGCATCAAAAATCAAATAAAGCTCATAGATGATCTGTGTAACAGACAGGATGTTGATACCATAGTAAACGCAGGGGACGCGGACAGAGAAGGGGAAATAATCATCAGAATCTGTCTTTCAAAGGTGATGAAAAGTCATAAATCTATGAAAAGACTTTGGCTTCCCGACCAGACGCCCGAGACAGTTGCCGCAGCGCTTAAGGATCTGAAAAATATGTCGGACTATGATCTTCTTGCTTCTGAGGGCTATGCAAGAACCTATATAGATTGGCTCTACGGCGTTAATCTGACACGATTTGCAAGTCTGAAGACAGGTACGCTCCTTAGAGTGGGCAGAGTTATCGTGCCGATCGTTAAAGCGATATATGACAGAGATATGGCGATACAAAACTTCGTACCGGATATTTATTTCGGAATGGTGAGCCGAGAGAAAACGGGTGACGAGGAGATAGAGCTTCAATCCAAGAAAAAATTTGAAAAGGAAAAATTGAAGCTTGCCGAGGCTGAATGTAAAAAATATAACGAATGCGGTGCGTACGTTAAAGCCGTGAAGCGCAAGAAGGATAAGGTTTCACCCGGTAAGCTATATTCTCTTTCAAAGCTTCAAAACGTACTTGGCAAGAAGTATAAAATGTCTATGAAGGAGAGCCTTGATATAATCCAGAAATTATATGAAGAAGGTTATCTGACATACCCCAGAACCAACTCCGAGTATCTTGCAACGGCGGAAAAGGATAAAATAAAGAAAATTATATCAAATATTGCATCATTGGGTTATCCTGTAACTTTTAAAGATGCGAAGACTATTTTTGACGATAGCAAGATCGAGTCCCATTCTGCTTTGACGCCAACTTATAAGATACCTTCAAAGGATAAGTTGACGGAAAAGGAATATCAGGTCTATTCAACGGTTTTCCGTAGATTTGTTGCGGTATTCTGCTCTGAGGAATGTCTTGCGGACAAGACAGAAATGACGATCGCAGTAGGAGAGCTTGAGGATTTTGTTTTAAAAGGTCTCGTTATCACTCAAAAGGGGTGGATGAAGTATGATGACGGCGGCAAGACTGACAAGGTATTGCCTTCACTTAAAAAGGGAGATAAGGTGGAGATAGATTTCAAGCCAGTGGAAAAGCAGACCTCGCCTCCCAAGCATTATACCATCGAAACTCTGAACAATTATTTGAAAAATCCCTTTAGGGAGGAAAAGGCAAAGGGAAGTGAGGATGACGATGATAGGGAAGAATATCTTGCAATGTTTGAAGGTCTTGAGCTTGGAACGGAGGCAACGAGAACCGGAATAATAGATAATGCAAGAAAAAGCAAGTATATAGAACTGAAAAAGGATGTATACACCATTCTTCCCGATGGAATATATCTCATCAGATCCTTGGATCAAATGAATATATCCATGGATAAATTCAAAACGGCTGAGCTTGGAAAGGCGCTGAAAAAGGTTTACAGAGGGGAATTTTCAATTCAGGATAGCGTTGATCTTGCCAAAAAGGAAATTGAAGAAGCCTTTAGCGTTAAGAATATACCCATAGAAGAAGAAACGGACACGGGATTTTACGGTGACGTGGTTGGGAAATGTCCTATTTGCGGCGGAGAAGTAAAAAAATATTCAAGGGCATACTCCTGTTCTGCTTACAAGGAAAAGGGATGTAAATTCGGAATATTTTTTGAAATTTGCGGAAGGACCATATCCATAAATAATGTTAAAAAGCTGCTTGCGGAGGGCAGAACATCCAAAATCAAAAACTTTGTTTCCAAAAAAAGCGGTAAAACTTTTGATGCTTATTTAAAGCTTGAAGATGGAAAAGCTGTGTTTGATTTTTCAAATTGAGAATATATATATTATAAAAGAGATGTAAAAAGGAAGTAAAAAAGCTTTTTTGCATCTTTTTTTAATATAAATAAGATAATACGGGTGATTTCTTATTAATATTCTTTGGAAAAAATATTAAAAAAATATAAATTTTTCAAAAAAAAGGAGGGGGTTTATCTTTTTATGTTGACAAAATATGTGATTTATAGTATGATGATCGGTGGAGCGATTAATTGGAAAAGGATGTAAGATGAAAAAAGTTATTGCATTTATTGTATCAATGGTGTTTATCTCCTCCGCATTTTTCTCGGTGGGGGTAATAAATGCTGAAGCAGCAGCGTATGAAGAAGCACCAAGTATTACCGAACACCAGGTAATTAAGAAAATTGACACACTGATATCACTTTTGGACGGCAAGTATTTTACAACAACAGGTTCAAGCTGTTGGAACAGCAGTTGTAATAAATGTCTTAATGCAAACGTACTCAACTCAAGCTGGTTCAAAAATATGTTTGGCAAGGTATCGGTAAATCAGCTTCCCGGTCATGCTTATCCGGGAGGGGACACAGGATATGCCTATGGTTGGTCATGTCATGGATTCGCAAACTTTGCAATGTGGTACATATTCGCATCGGATAATTCCGACAAGGTGGATTTCAAAAGGGTTGTAGATTACGTAGCTCTTACTGAAGAAAACGTAAAAAAATATGCAAAGCCCGGTGATATAATCAGATATAAAAACAACAGTGTCGGACATTCCGTGATCGTTGTCAGCGCAGACGAGGAGGGAATTACCGTTCTTGACAGTAATTACAGATATATTTCTGATGGACATTGCCGCGTAAGACTTCATAAGATCAAATATACGGGAACAACGATGGCAATTTCCCGAGCAACCAATTACATCGACACTCCTTCGCTCACACTTAATTTTGACACAAACGGCGGTGCTATCCTTAATTCCGCACCCAAGGGATATGCCTATGAGGTTGTTTATTCCAAGGGACTTAACCTCAGAGCAGGAACAAGCTCCGGATATAAAAGACTTACGGTAATTCCCGAGGGGGAAGTATTTACTGTTGATTTTGATAATACAGTACAGGCAAACGGCTATACTTGGGGTAAGGTCACCTACGGCGGATATACGGGCTGGGCGGTTATTTCCGAAACTAAGTATACAAAGCTTGTGGGAGAGGTAATGAACACTCCTTGCTTTGTAAAGGATGGAATAGTGTATTCCTCTGAAACTGCGAAATCGTTTGCACAAAATGTATTATATGATGGAACTCAGTTTAGCTTGGTTGAGTCCGAGGCTCTCGGACTTGTGAAGGACGGATATTATTTCGTTGGCTGGTCAATGAATAAGGATGCGGGTGACGTTATTAAAACAGACTCTGTGATTTGTGCTGACGATATTGCAGAATGTACTGATAACAAGGATAAAACTGTCACACTGTATGCCGTTTGGGAGCCCGTTCACGTACATTCATTTCCTGCATGGACTCATACAGGAAACGAAAGCAGTCATACTGCCGTGTGTGGATGCGGATATGCAACCATTGAGGAGCACGAGTGGATCGAGAATACCGAGAACGTTGAGAACGAGCAGCATTACCACTGCAACGGCTGTGGAATTAACAAGACTGTTAATACTCTGACAGGCTCATATACCATAGACGGTACATTTTATATCGGAGAAGAACCCGAAAGAAACAGCGGATGGTTCCTTGTCAACGGAAACAAGATCCTCAGCTATACTCCTATTTGGAGAAGCGGATTCTGATTTTAATTTATACATAATAAATGGCAGGGCGTTGACCCTGTCATTTTATTTTTTTGTGTAAAACAGAGTATTGCAAAATTGTAGAGAATGTGATATAATATAAGTGAAGATAAACGGAATACGATGGAATAAAAATGATACACCAAATGAAATTAAGGGATATGCCCTTTAATGAAATTGAAAGAGGCGAAAAAACAGTGGAGCTTCGCCTGTATGATGAAAAAAGAAAAACGGTAAAATTGGGTGATACACTTGTGTTTACCAATGCAGACAAACAGGGAGTGCAGTTTTGCAAGGTCATAGGTCTTTACCGATATTCGTCCTTTGAGGCGCTTTACGGGGAGATATCAGTAGAAAAATACGGTCACTCCGGCACGGATATGAGCGTATATTATTCGGCTGAGGAGCAAGAAAAATATGGCGTTGTCGGCATAGAGTTTGTAAGGGACGAAATAAAGAAAGAGCTTTATTCCATGCATGAGGAAAAGTACAGAGATTTTTCCTCGTCGCTCATTCCGGTGATCTCTAAAAACAGCATAATGGGCGTCAGAATACCGAAGCTCCGCAGGTATTCCACGCAGATCATAAAGCAGGGAAGACACGAGGCGTTTTTAAAGGATATTCCCCATGAATATTTTGAAGAAAATGCACTCCATGGATTTATAATTGAAAGCATCAAGGATTTTTCGGAATGTATTGGAGAGCTTGAGCGTTTCCTTCCATACGTAGATAATTGGTCTGTGTGTGATTCTGTAAGCCCGAAGGTGTTCAAAAAACATAAAGCAGAGCTTTTGGAGCACATAAAAAAATGGCTTTCCTCGGAGCAGGCTTACACCGTACGCTACGGGATAAAAATGCTCATGTGCCATTATCTTGAGGAGGATTTCTCTCCTGAATATCCACGTCTTGTCGCAGAAGTTAAAAGTGAGGAATATTACGTAAACATGATGCGTGCATGGTATTTTGCCACTGCCCTTGCAAAAAGATGGGAAGATATCATCCCGTATATTGAAAACGGTATCCTTGATACTTGGACGCATAATAAGACCATACAAAAGGCGAGGGAAAGCAATAGAATTACACCCGAGAAAAAGGAGTATTTAAAAGAGCTTTATAAACATTGAAACAAATATCAAATTAAGGAGGTCAATTATGATGAAAAGAATGTTTAGCATTGTGTTATTAGCGGTAATGGCATTGTCCTTTACAGGTTGTTTTGATCTTGCTTCGGGAATTCCAACTGTTCCTGCAACTTCACCCAATACTCAAAACAACGAAATCCCCCATTTCGGATATGACGGCGAGGAGATAGGCATCATAATGAGCGGATATAAGGAAGCAACACGCTGTATAACACTTCCTTTAGGTGAGGACGAAACGCACGCCGTAAATGTTGCGGTGGCTAACCGTAATAAGATGGTTGAGGAGCTGCTTGATGTGAAGATCATTCCCTACGGAACTGTCTCTGCCGAATCGATGGTGGATCATATGAGGGAGTATTTTGCCTCGCCCGATACAAAATACGACATTGTGGGTCTGTATCAGTATTATGACCTTGGACTTGCCTATGGCAAGGATATGGGCTTTGCGGATCTTGGCAAGATGTCAAGTGGTGCTGTGGAATTTGATCCGAAGGCGGATTATTGGGACTATAGGAGCTATGAGCTTCTTTCCTACCAAGGCGCACCCTATCTGATCACGGGAGATCTATCTCAAAGCTGGGTTTCCTCAATGTATGTTTCTTATGTGAATGCTGATATGTGGGGCAAATATAAGGAGCAGATCAAGGCACTCACGGGATACGATGATATTTACGAGCTTGTATATGCAGGAAAGTGGACAGTGGAGCTTTGGTGTCAGTTAAATGAAATTGTACATGACAATAAGGATGGGGATGAGTCCCTTACCACTGCGGTGGATCAGCACGGTTTTTTGGGCTATAGCGCGCCGAGATCGGGCATCAATAACATAATTGTTGACGGATTTCTCGCGGGATGTCACGTTACCTTTTCAAATCTTGGTGAAAACGGTGTCCCTGAGATAGATTACAACAGTGAAGCTCTTAAAGCTTATTCGGATGCAATGGTGAGTCTTTACAGTGATCCGAAATCCTGCTTTGTTGACTATGACGGTGATAAAAATGCAGTGAAGTATTTTTCCGAGGGTAATACTCTTGTGACCATCGGAACCATCGGGGATGCGGAAAAATTAGCAGAAATGACCGCGGGATATTATATCCTGCCGCCACCCAAAGCAAATTCCGAACAGAGAGATTATTATACCATGACGGGAGACTCAAGTAACTTTTTCGGCATACCGAAAAAAAGTGAAAATTCGGATGCCGCGGTGCTTACCCTGAAGGCGCTTGGATATTATTCAAAGAAAATAGTAACGCCCGAAATATATGATATCGCTTTGAAGGGAAGATATACAAGAGGGGATGCGGAGGCTGAAAAGGCATCCGCAATGATAGACTATATAAGAAGCAAGATATATTCGGATTTCCTTGTGCTTTTTAAGCAGTCAACGTCCGGTTCTCCCGTGTTCTATCACCGAGAAAAGGTAGGTAACAGTATTATTACTTCCGAAGCCGTTGTAATGCGACAGACTTGGAAAAACGAGCTTGATAAAATTTTGGAGGAGCTTGAGCCCAAAGCGAAGCCGTGACCTGTTTGAGATATAAATCTCTTGACAAAACGGGAGAAATATATTATAATGAGGCTTGACCGACCGGGTTGTGCATTTGCGCCGTATGTTGCCGAAAGGTATTACGGTGAGGAAAGTCCGGGCTTCACAGGGCAGGATAACGGATAACGTCCGCCGAAGGTGACTTCCGGGAAAGTGCAACAGAAATAGACCGCCTCATTTTTATGGGGTAAGGATGGAAAGGCGAGGTAAGAGCTCACCTGTACTCAGGTAACTGAGTGCGTATATGTAAACCCTATCCGAAGCAACACCCTTGGGGCTTCCTTGGAAGACGTTTGCCCGACGTATCAACTCGGGGGTGGCACGCAAGCTTTGCGGAGCACATCAGAGATGGTGTGCAAAGATAGATGAATGCAGCTCCGTATGGAGTACAGAACCCGGCTTATATGCCCGATCGGTCAATTCTTTGAAAATAAAGGTCCTTATGAGCACATTTAAACTTGGTAATATTGAACTTGAAAACCCCATAATGTTGGCACCAATGGCAGGCGTGACGGATTTTTCCTATCGCCGCATTTGCCGACGTTATGGGGCTGATTTTTCTGTTACGGAAATGGTTTCCGCCAAGGGAATGTATTATAACGATGAGAAAACAGGTATGCTTGCAGAGATAACAGAGGATATTTCCCCCTGTGCAGTTCAGATATTCGGAAAGGATCCCGATATTATGGCTCAGGCGGCAGAAAAGCTCACAAGCGGCGAGTACCGCGGGTGCAGATCAAGCGTTATTCCTACGGCGATAGATATAAACATGGGCTGTCCCGTGCATAAGATCGTATCAAACGGAGAGGGAAGTGCCCTCATGAAAAATCCCGAGCTGGTGGGCGAGATCGTCAAAAGCGTAAGCGAGGCAACCACGCTTCCCGTAACGGTAAAGATAAGAGCGGGGTGGGATGAGTCAAGCAAAAATGCCGTAAAGATTGCAGAGATCTGCGAAAAAAACGGTGCAAAAATGGTGACGGTCCACGGAAGAACAAGAACTCAAATGTATATGGGAGAGGCAGACCTCAATATCATAAAGGACGTGAAAAGCGCTCTCGGAATACCCGTTATCGGTAACGGAGGAATATTCAACTCAGAGGACGCCCTCCGAATGTTTGACTTGACAGGCTGCGACGGTATAATGGTCGGCAGAGGGGCTGAGGGAAATCCCTTTATTTTTGAGGAAATAAAAGCGGTTTTGTCGGGCAAGTATTATACACCTCCAAGTGCCGAAGAGCGCATGGCGGCGGCTTTTTTGCACGCAGAAATGCTTTGTAAATATAAGGGTGATTACATCGGCATACACGAGGCAAGAAAGCATATGGCATGGTATTTAAAGGGCATACGGGGTTCTGCAAAAATGAGAGCGGCGTGTAATTATATCGAGAGCATTGAGGACTTGAGGCGTCTGCTTGAGGAGTATAAAAACGAACTTGACAAGGACGCAGAGGTGTGATACAATTAAAAAAGAGAGCAACTCCGCCATGCGGATATAAGATATAGGATTAGTCAGAATGTAAAAAGGAGAGATAACATGAA
>JAZQRT010000154.1:0-10137 GCA_045629725.1 Eubacteriales bacterium
TCTGTTTGTTTTCTTAAGATATTCCTGTTTATCGGAAATTTCTCCTGCCTTGTTAAGTGACCATTTTGTCATAGCGGGACCAACAAGCTCATAGATCATAACTCCGAAAAGAACTATGTTACGGATAAGAGCACCCTCTGAGCCAAGCTCGACTGATGTAGCAACTATTGCGGACATACCGAGAGCAACTCCTGCCTGAGGGAAGAGCGTGATACCAAGGTATTTAACAACATTTGGTTCGCACTTTGTCCATTTTGCACTCCACTGAGCTCCAAAGTATTTACCGATACATCTTGTAATGATATAGGCAACACCGATACCAACGATAATAATATCAAGGAATACGGAAAGCTCAAGCTCTGCGCCGCTGATAACGAAGAAGAGGATGAAAAGAGGTGTTGTCCACTTGTCTGTCTTTTCCATGAGGTCTGAGGAGTTGTCGCACATGTTGCAGAAGATCGTACCGAGCATCATGCATACGAGAAGTGACGAGAATCCAACGTGAACTCCGCCAACGGAGAACTTAACCTGTGAAAGTGCAACTGCAAGAAGGATCGCTGTGATTGCGAGAGCCTGACGCTTGGAGTTGGACTGGAAATACTTCTGTGTGATTGAAAGAAGGAAACCAACGATAGCACCGAGGACAAGTGAGAATACGATCTCAATAAGAGGTTCAACGATGATACCTACAATGTTTGTTGCACCTGATTTGATCGCTTTTGCAAGTCCGAAGGAGATTGCAAAGATTATAAGACCAACAGCGTCATCAAGAGCAACGATGGGGAGAAGGAGGCTTGTGAGCTTACCCTTCGCCTTATACTGCTTGATAACCATGAGTGTTGCAGCGGGAGCTGTTGCGGATGCGATAGCACCGAGGATGATGGCTGTTGTAAGGGGAAGCTTATCCTCTCCAAGTACAAAGTGAAGTCCGATAAGTGCAGCATCAACAACAAGTGTTGCAAGAACCGCCTGGAAAATACCGATGACAGTTGCCTGTTTACCAGTTGCCTTGAGCTGTGAGAGTCTGAACTCGTCACCGATAGCAAAAGCGATAAATCCGAGAGCAACGTCACTGATTATTTTGAAAGAGTGAACGTATTCCATGGATGTGAATCCAAGACCTGTGATACCAATAAGCTCGCCAAGTGCGCCGAGGCAATAAGGTCCGACAAGTATACCTGCAACAAGATAACCTGTTACCGCAGGAAGGTTAAAAACCTTGGCTACTCTTGACATTGCAAGACCTGCAACAAGGGCTATGGCAAGACTGAGAAGTGTGTCCATAATTAATTATCCTTTCGTATTATATATAGGGTAGAAATCCTAATTTTTTGTTCCATGAAAGTATATTACAAATTAAAAATATTGTCAAGGAAATATTCAACAAATAATTACACTATTTTTTATGTTATGCAAATAAAATGTACAATACTTAATATTACTCTTTACAAAAAAACAATTTTATGATATCATGAAAAAAGAAAAATATTTTACAGGGTGGATTTACCCATGAAAAGCTATGAAGACAGAATACTTGACATGTATTTTAAAGACGATCCCGAAGGTATGAAAAGGGCAAAAATGCGCCTTGAAAACAATGAGCCTCTTGCGTATATAGTTGGCGAAGCCGCGTTTTATAACGAGATGTATTACGTTACCCCGGATACGCTCATACCGCGTCCCGATACGGAGCATATAGTAGAAAAAGCGTTAAAGCTGATGCCGATGGGCGGTAATTTTGCTGATCTATGCACGGGAAGCGGTGCTATCGGAATTTCAATACTTAAAAACTCAAATGCAGCCTCGGGGCTTCTTGTTGATATATCGGAGGGTGCCCTTCAGGTTGCAAAAAGAAATGCCGAAAGAAACGGAGTTTCCGACAAATGCACATTTATTTGTGAGGACCTTAACAACCTCCTTCTTGAGGATAAGTGCTTTGATATTATAGCTTCTAACCCACCATATGTGAAAACAGACGTTGTGCCTACCCTTGAAAAAGAATGCTCATATGAGCCATATATTGCCTTTGACGGCGGTGAAGACGGAATGTATTTTTATAGGCTCATTCTTGAAAGATTTACACCTGCTTTGAAGGACGGCGGATATTTTGTATTTGAAATTGGTTATGACCAAAAAAAACAGATAATTGACCTTGCAAAAAATCGAGGTATGGATTGTCAAGTATACCGCGATTACGGCGGTAATGACCGAGTTGCAGTTATTAAAAAGAATAATCCTTAAAATATAAAAACAATAAAAAGGAGATAACTATGAAATTTAACAACCCTATCGACAACGGCTGTTACGCCGATCCCGAAGCGAGATTTTATAACGGGAAATATTATATTTACGTTACACGTTCACTTCCTTTCAAGGACCAAATGAATCACGATTGCTTTGTTTCCGATGATCTTGTTCATTTTGAAAAGAAAGAGGGAATCATTGATATGTCAGGGTTCCCTTGGGTAACGAATGCGGTTTGGGCACCCACAATTATTGAAAAGGACGGAAAGTATTATTACATATTTGCTTCCAATAACATTCAAAAATCGGGAGAGATCGGCGGACTTGAGATAGCTGTTTCCGAAAATCCCGAAGGTCCCTTCAAAGCATATCTTGACAAGCCCTTGGTTGGTGATTTTGTTAACGGCGCTCAGCCTATTGACGCACATCTTTTCAAGGATGATGACGGAAAGATATATCTTCTTTTCGGAGGTTGGGGACATTGTAATATCGCACTCATGAATGAAACAATGGACGGATTTGAGAAGATAGACGGAGAAAATGTTTTTGTTGAGATAACACCCAACGATTACGTTGAAGGTCCTTGTATGTTCAAGAAAAACGGGCAGTATTATTTCATGTGGTCAAGCGGCGGCTGGACCGACGGAACATACAGAGTTGTATATTCAAGGTCTAAGGATATAATGGGACCTTATACAAACGAGAAGGTCGTTCTCAAGGCACAGGAGATCGCAGACGGTCCAGGACACCACGGCTATCTTGAGCTTTCAAGTGATCCCGAGGAATGGGTTATCGTTTATCACAGACGTACGGTTGGGGACAATAATCCCCATCACAGATATCTGTGTATAGATAAAATGGAATTTGACGGAGAGGAAATTAAGCCCATCATAATGACTTGATATCTCCGATGAAAGGAGCGTCTTCAATTTGAATTTAAATGACGGGATCAAGTCTTTATCGGGTGTCGGTAAGGTAAGGCAGGAGCAGCTTGCAAAGCTTGGGATCACAACGATCAAGGATCTTTTGTATCATTTTCCCCGTGAATATCAAAACAGAAAAGATATAAAGACTTTAAAAGAAGCCCTTGAATACGGCGAAAACTGTGCAATGGTTTTGACCGTTGGAAGTTATCCGCAGAATAGACGTCTTCCCGGTAACAAGATCCTTACAAAGTTCACGGCTTATGATGAATCGGGGAAGATCACAGTTAATTTTTTCAATCAAGCTTACATAAAGGATATTATTAAGATCGGAGAGGCATATAGATTCTGGGGACGCATAACGAGATATAATTCTACATATTTTCTTACTTCTCCGGATTTCGAGCCTTATTCTGAAAAAACAGTTCTTTCGGACTATTCACCTGTTTATTCTCTCACTGCGGGAATAAGTCAGAAAATGATGTATACCTTGACAGGACTTGCCCTTATGAACGTTACGGAATACGATGATCCGATTCCGGAAAAAATAAGGAAATCAGAGGGGCTCATGTCCTTGAAGGAAGCACTTATTAGCCTGCACAGACCTCAAAATTATGATCTTCTTGATAAAGCTCGTAAACGCTTTGCATTTGAAGAATTATATATCTATGCTCTGTGTATAAATCTTTCAAAAAAACTTGCCCAAAGCGTACCGAAGCTTCCAATGAGCAAGGTAGATATAATGCCCCTTGTTAAGCTTTTCGGATTTGAACTTACCACCGCGCAAAAACGTTCTGTTAACGAGATATATTATGATATGATAAAAGGATCTCGTCCTATGACTCGTCTTCTTTCGGGTGACGTTGGGAGCGGTAAGACAGTTTGTGCCGAGTGCGGAGCATATATTGCTCTTGAAAACGGATATCAGGCTTGTATAATGGCGCCAACAGAGATACTTGCTGCCCAGCACTATCTTGATATGCAGGTGCATTTTGAATCTCTTGGCTATAAAACCGTGCTTTTGACAGGATCATTAACTCAGTCACAAAAAAACAGGATAAGAAAAGAGATAAAAGACGGCACGGCGAGGCTTATAATAGGAACCCATGCTCTAATTACCGATGATACAATATTCAATAATCTCGGACTTGTTATAACGGATGAACAGCATCGTTTTGGTGTTTCACAAAGAGCAAAGCTCAGTGAAAAATCAAAAAGTCTACATACTCTTGTTATGACCGCAACTCCGATCCCTCGCTCGCTCGCTCTTATAATTTACGGTGAATTATCCGTTTCAATGATCGACACAATGCCTGCGGGAAGAAAGCCTGTGGATACCTATCTTATTAACGAATCAAGAAGAAATGATCTTTATACCTTTATGGAAAAACAGATCAAATTCGGACGGCAGATATACGTTGTATGTCCTGCAATTGAGGAAAAAAATGAGGAAGAAAAAGGTGCGGTGCTTGATTTTTCCTTTAAGCCTTGGGATAGATTTCAAAAGCCTTTGAAAAGTGCGGTGCAGTATGCCGAAATGCTTAAGGGTGTTTTTCCGAATTTAAAGATAGGTCTTCTTCACGGTAAGATGAAGGGGTCTGAAAAAAATAACGTTATGGAGCAATTTGCCAAGGGAGAGATAAATATACTTGTTTCCACTACTGTAATTGAAGTTGGTGTGAACGTACCCAATGCTTCTGTAATGGTTATTGAAAACGCCGAAAGATTCGGTCTTGCGGCTCTCCATCAGCTGAGAGGACGGGTTGGCAGAGGAAAGTATCAATCCTATTGCTTTCTTGTCAGCGACTCGGGAGAGGGCACAAAAGCCGAGGAACGCCTCAACGTTTTGAAAAAAAGCCACAACGGATATGAGATCGCAGAATACGATTTGAAGCAAAGAGGCCCCGGTGATTATTTCAGCGCGGGCGCAACCTCTGTGCGTCAAAGCGGAGCTTCGGATTTCATGATGGCATCAATGTGTGAGGACATTAAGACCCTTGAATGTGCATTTTCATCCGCCGAAGCGGTAGTGAGAGAAGATCCAGAGTTATCAAGTAAGGAAAATCTTATTTCAAAAAAATACATGGAAAGATTATTTGAAATTAAAAACAATATGGTTAATTAAAAGCCTTCCTTCGGGAGGGCTTTTTTATAATCCCTTTAATGTGATGGCTGTGTGAAAGTTAGGTGAAATCTATGTGAAGTGTATTGACATTTAATTTAAAGCATGTTACTATAAAATTGGATAGAAAAGACAATCTGTTTTTACTTAAAAGAAAGGAGTTTATTATGAGAAAAATATTTTTGTTTATTACGCTGAGTATCATTTTGATCTTGATGTGTTCTTGTGAGCCGGTGTCAGATCACACAGTGACTCCTACACCGCAGATGACAACCCCGAGTGTGGATACAACCACGGCACCCGTGGTTACAGACACAAATGTATCCACCAATACCGAAACTCCTTCTGTAACACCAACTCCCACAGAAGACGAAACCTTTTGGGACGAGGATAAGATCTTGGAAACAGGGGGATTTTACGGTACTGCCTTTGAGACTTGGCCATTTGAGGATAACGGAACCTGGTGCCCTCGTGCATATTTGCAAAGCTGTCTTATAATTCATAGCTCAGAGGCTGATTTTTCTGAGAATTACGGCACGGATGATTATGAGTATACGTGGCAGATATATTATTTTGAAAAAGGAGAGGTACCAAAATCATACGATGATATGAAGGGACCTTATACTGCATCAATGAATACTCTTTATAAATTTGATCTGGGAGAACCCTGTAATATAATATACAGAGCAGTAATCGGTGAATGTCCCGAGGGTCAGTTTACAAAGGATCTTGTAATTGACGTTACTTATACTTTTTATGTTGAGATAAAAAAGGGTAATGAAATTTCAGGTTGCTTCTTTGCGGATCAGATTTGGAATAATAAATATGCTGCTTATAGGGATGTGTATTATAGATTTTGGGAGAAACATGACAGAAGCTTAGGCATAACTTCCGGTACTCATAAGGTGACCGACGAGGATCGTAAAGACGCAATCGATCTTGGATTTGATGAGAAAGCTAAGCCTGTAATATATCTCTATCCAGAGGAGCCTACCGATGTCAGCGTTAAGCTTGACGTTTCGGGAGAGCTTGCATTTACATATCCTGCATATAATGATGGATGGAACGTAACTGCATATCCCGACGGAACTCTTATCGACAAAGCTACGGGCAGGGAATATTCGTACCTTTTCTGGGAGTCATATTCCTATTCCGAATATGATCTTTCAAAGGGATTTGTTGTTAAAGGAGAGGATACTGCGGAATTTTTGCAAGATATACTTGGAAAGATCGGACTTACTCCTCGCGAATACAACGAAATGATCGTATATTGGCTGCCTAAGATGCAACATAATAAATATAATCTTATTACCTTCCAGACTGAGGCATATACCGAGGAGGCAAAGCTTTATATTGATCCCTCTCCCGATAGTCTTCTTCGTGTATTTATGGTATTCAAGTCTCTTGATGAACCGATTGAAATTGAAGAGCCCGAATTTGAAACCTTTGAAAGAGTAGGCTTCACTGTTGTTGAGTGGGGCGGAACAGACCTTGGATAATTTTCTCGAATAATAAATTAAAAAGCCTTTCGCAAGAAAGGTTTTTTTTAGTGATGAATAAAATAAAAACGCAAATCATATATATTGACTGGTGATTATAATTGAAAAAAATAAAAAAGAAAAAGAGAATATATAAAAAAACAAGACTCGGTGATATATTGAACAGTTGCAGCTATAATTTGTCGCTTCCGTGTATCTTCGGTAGTGTTTATCTTATTTTTGGCGGTATATTACTTCTTTTTGGAGGTACGATATATACCTATTACTGGTTAATACTGCCAAGAGGAGCATTGTCACTTGGAAGCTTCGTTGTATTCTATCTTGTGTTTTTTATGCTTTGCGGCGCGTCTCTTGGCGGAGTGGTCTTTGAAAGAGCACATTGTCCGCGGAAATATAAGTTTATTGTAATTCTGTTATTGTCAATGATGTCGGCACTGCAAATAATTTGGTATGACGTTATTTTTTCTTCACTTGCTCTTTTTTCGGGATTTATAATATCTGCTGTTATTGTATTTTTCAATAGCTTTGCATTTTTGATATCTTTTAGAAAATTTATAATATCAAATATAATGCTTGGTGTACTACTCTGTTGGAGCTTATATATTTTTTGGTTTTCACTATGTATAATGATTATAAATTGATTGGAGAAAATATGAAAAAAACTATTTCGGTTGTATTATTGTCTGTTTTATTGATTCTTGCGATTGCACCTGTTTCTTATGGAGAGATGACCTTTAATGCCAAGAGCGTTATATTAATTGAACAGAAAACAGGGAAGGTATTGTATGAAAGCAACGCCGATGAGAAGCTTCCACCGGCCTCCGTTACCAAAATTATGACACTTCTTCTTGTTATGGAAATGATTGAATCGGGTAAAATAAAATTAACGGATACTGTAAGCGTAAGTGAAAATGCAGCATCAATGGGCGGTTCTCAAGTGTATCTTGAAGTAGGCGAGACTATGAGTGTTGATGAAATGCTGAAATGCGTTGCTGTAGCTTCCGCAAATGATGCGGCAGTTGCTCTTGCGGAGTTTACTTATGGTTCTGAGGAGGCTTTCGTTGACAGAATGAATGAGCGTGCTCGTGAGCTGGGGATGGTAAATACAAATTTTGAGAACACAAACGGACTTGACGATACCTGTGAAAATCACGTCACCACTGCAAGAGATATTGCAATAATGTCAAAAGAACTGCTAAATTACGAGAAAATTTTTGATTATACAACGATCTGGATGGACAGTGTCAGAAACGGAGCGTTTACTCTTACCAACACAAACCGTTTAATTAGATTTTATAAGGGAGCAAACGGGCTTAAAACAGGATGTACCTCAAAAGCGAAATTCTGTATTTCTGCTTCTGCAAAAAGAGATGATCTTCAGCTTATTGCGGTTGTAATGGCATCTCCAACGAGAGATGAAAGAAATGCCGCTGCAACAAAACTCCTTGACTATGGTTTTGCAAATTATTCTTACGTGTCATTTCCCGAAGAAAAACTTGAAAATATAAAGGTCGTGGGAGGAATGTCCGAGAGCGTGGGGCTTTATAGTACAGAATTCGGTGATGTTGTTTCGAAGGGTGAGTCCTCAAAGATTGAAAAGGAGATAGATATTCCCGCAAAAATTTCAGCTCCTGTTAAGAAAGGTGACATTGTTGGAAAGGTGTATTATAAGATTGGAGATGAAAAAATAGGTGAAAGTGAAATTTATGCCTCCGAGGATGTGATGAGAGTGGATTTTCTTTACCAATTAACAAAAATTTTTGAGAATTTTTTGTTATATTGATAAATTTTCTATTGCAATTTTTCAGATAATATAGTATAATGCAATAAACGAAAGTTTTTTAGCCAAATTGGAGGTACATAAAATGATTAAACTTATTATTGGTGAAAAAGGCGCAGGAAAGACTAAGGCCCTTATTGAAAGAGTAAATACAACGGTTGATACAACAAAGGGTTCCGTTGTTGTTATTGCAAAGGGTAAGAAACTCATGCATGAGGTCAAGTATCAGGCTCGTCTCATTGATACAGATGAATGTGACATCAACAATCCTCATTCTCTTTACGGTCTTGTTGCAGGTGTTATTTCCAGCGACTATGACGCTCACGATATATTTATAGATTCAGCTCTCAAGATCATTGAAAATGATGTTGCTGAATTTGAGGTTCTCGTTCCCATGCTTGATAAGCTCACAGCAGCACAGGGAATCAACCTTACAATGACATCATCTATTTCAAAGGAAAACCTTCCTGCGTCACTTAATAAGTACGTAGAGGCTATCTAAGTTAAATATGACATTTGAAGTTGCAGAGAAGATTTGTTTCTTTTCTGCAACTTTTTTGGGGGAAAAATGAAAAAAAATCACATTTTTAAAAATGTTATAGGATCCTACAAATTTAAGAAAATTATCAAAAACGTCGTAAAAACCTGTCTGCTTGCAGCTTTGGTTATAACACTGTTGACTTTTTCAATTAATCTGTATGTTAAATCAAGCGTGAAGGAAAGGATTATAAGTCCCGAGGATGCAATTGCACTTGAAGACGTTGATTGCATACTTGTTCTCGGGTGCGGAGTCCGTAACGACTCTCCCACGATGCTTCTTGCAGACCGTCTTGAAAAAAGCATTGAGCTGCACAATATAGGTGTATCGGACAAGCTTCTTATGAGCGGAGATCACGGAAAAATAGATTATAATGAAGTAACGGTTATGAAGCAGTATGCTATTTTGAGCAATATATCCTCCGAGGACGTTTTCATGGATCATGCAGGTTTTTCTACCTATGAAAGTATGTACCGAGCAAAGGAAGTATTTGGTGCTGAAAAGATCGTTATTGTAACGCAGGAATACCATATGTCGCGAGCTCTGTATATCGCAAACTCTTTGGGGCTTGAAGCATGGGGCGTTTCTGCGGATTACAGATATTATTCTGCTCAAAAATATTGGGATGCAAGAGAGACACTTGCAAGAGTTAAGGATTTTTTCTATTCGTTCTTTAAACCATTGCCAACCTATCTCGGAGAGCCGATCGACCTTGCGGGAAGCGGTGACGTTACAAACGATGAATATGACGATTTTGAAATGATCGGCGCATAATAAAAAGCTGTAACTACAGGAGGGACATTATACTCTATCCGCCTCAGCTTCACTGCAAAAGCTGTGACCAAAGGTACGTAATGCCCATTGAGGGAATAGATGATTCCCATGCAATGACAATCCGCTTGTTGAAGCATTTGCGTTCCAATTGTTTTTTGCAGTCCTACACTTATTGTTTGCCATAAAAGTTTCTCCTTTTACAAATATTTGCTTTTTATTACACTTTAAGTATACCACGATTGTAAATATACGTCACC
>JAZQRT010000155.1:0-5973 GCA_045629725.1 Eubacteriales bacterium
AGCGTGACGTTTCACCCTTATAATGAATGGTAGTACGAATAAATATGATAATAAAACCTTTTTTATTAAAGTTTTTTGGCTTACCTTTTTTACAAAAAAGGAAGCGTGACGTTTCTCCCATATAATGAATGGTAGTACGAATAAATATGATAATAAAACCTTTTTTATTAAAGTTTTTTGGCTTACCTTTTTTACAAAAAAGGAAGCGTGACGTTTCACCCATATAATGAATGGTAGTACAAATAAATGTGATAATAAAACCTTTTTTATTAAAGTTTTTTGGCTTACCTTTTTTACAAAAAAGGTAAGTTAATCCTTAAATGGGCTGTTACAATGGGGGCAGACCTTGGCACGCTTGTCAACAAGAGCGCGGCAAACTGTGCAGTATTTTTTATTTTTTGGTGTTTCGCCGTCAATGTGCTTAGCAACGGAGAACATATCGTCGTCCTCATAACTCATTTTAAGAAGCTTAGAGGAACGCTCACGTTCTTTTTTTACAAGATTGTGCTTTTGAATAGTATTTGCAATTATCATTGTGATGATAAGAATGGCTATAACGAAGAAAAGTATCACCCAAAAATACTTAAATAAAATAACAAGAAGATTTTCAATAGTTCCCATATAGACCTCCGAATGATATCTGTTTACAAGTACATTATAATACATAATTATTTAAATAAAATAACAAAAAAGTAAATTTATTTACTATTGACAATGAATGAAAAAACATATACAATATAGATAATTAATAATTTGAGGAAAAAAACATGAGTAAAGAAAAAATTATGCCCAAAACTCTTTCGGGAATGATGGAGCTTTTGCCGAAGGAGCAGTTGAAATTTGAACAGATAAAGAGAACCCTTGAGGACGTATACCGCCTTTACGGATTTCTTCCTCTTGATACACCCGTTCTTGAGGCATCAAGCGTGCTTCTTGCAAAGGCAGGAGGAGAAACGGAAAAGCAGATATACCGTTTTTCAAAAGGCGATAACGATATGACAATGCGCTTCGACCTTACAGTACCCCTTGCAAAGTACGTAGCAAAGAACGCAGGCGAGCTTTCCTTCCCCTTCAGAAGATATCAGATCGGAAAGGTTTACCGCGGAGAGCGCGCGCAGAAGGGAAGATTCAGAGAATTTTATCAAGCGGATATCGATATCATCGGCGACGGAAAGCTTTCCGTTTTGAATGACGCTGAGATACCCTCGATGATATATGATATATTCACGCGCCTCGGACTTGATGATTTCACCATCAGGATCAACAACAGAAAGGTACTCAGTGGATTTTACGAGATCCTTTCTCTTTCCGAGAAGTCACAGGATATTATGAGAACTGTTGACAAGATCGAAAAGATAGGCAAGGAAAAGGTTATTTCCGAGCTTTTGCTCCTTGAGATACCCATGGCGGACTGCGAGAAGATCGTGGACTTTATTGCCCCCACTGCATCAAACGAGGAATCCTTTGCAAAGCTTGAGGCGTACCTTGGAAAGAACGAGGTATACGATACGGGCGTGGGTGAGCTTAAGACGGTCATTGAATCTATCGGAGTGTTCGGAGTACCCGAGAAGAATTATAAGGTAGATCTTTCAATCGCAAGAGGACTTGACTATTATACAGGTACGGTGTACGAAACCACCTTCAACCGCCATCCCGAGATCGGAAGCATCTGCTCAGGAGGTAGATATGATGAGCTTGCGTCCTTCTATACCGACCGCCACCTGCCCGGAGTTGGAATCTCCATCGGTCTTACAAGACTTTTCTATATTCTCAGCGAAATGGACTACGTATCCGAAGCATACGTTGCTCCCGCTGACGTAATGATACTTCCCATGGTAGAGGATAACTCTTACGTTATCGGACTTTCATCAAAGCTCCGCCGTATGGGCATCAAGACACAGATCAGCACTGAGGGCGGTAAAATGAAATCAAGACTCAACTATGCAAACCGGCTTGGAATTCCTTTCGTTATCTTCGTTGGAGAGGACGAAATGGCATCGGGCAATATAACCCTTAAGAATATGGAAAGCGGAGCGCAGGGACAGTTCGACTTTGATGCGGCTGCTGAAAATATTATTTCATACGTTAATAGCAAAAATGCAACAAAAATTATAAATTTGAAATGAGGTAAATTACAATGGATGTTTTCAAGAAACTTATGACAACTCTGTCTGTATCGGGCAGAGAGCATGCGCTCACAGTAGTTATCGAGGATATGATCAAGGGTCACGTTGACAGTATCAAGAGAGATAACATGGGCAACCTTATCGCATTCAAAAAGGGTACTGCAGAAAACGCTAAAAAGCTTATGCTTGCAGGACATATGGATGAGATCGGTTTTATCGTAACGCATATCCAGGATAACGGATATATCAGGATCAGCTCCATCGGTGGTATCAGCTATACAGCGGCTGCATTTGGAAACGTAATTTTCGAAAACGGCACAAAGGGTGTGATCGTTCCCGAAGCAGGCGTTGGCGGCGGAGATTATAATCAGTCGAAATTTGTTATCGATATCGGCGCTAAGGACAAGAAGACAGCCATGACAAAGGTTAACGTAACCGACGTATGCGCTATGGTTCCTCACTGCGAAAGACTTATGGGCGGTGTATATTCAGGACGTCCCTTTGACGATAAGCTCGGATGCGCAATAATGATCAGAGCTATCCTCACAGGCTGTGAATGTGCAAACGATACCTACTTCGTATTCACTGTACAAGAGGAGGTTGGATGCCGCGGCTCCAAGACTGCTGCATATGCCATCATGCCCGATTTCGGTATTGCATATGACGTAACGGGAACAGGTGACGCACAGGGAGCAAAGCCCATGGAGGTTCGCCTTGGAAACGGTGCGGCACTTAAGGTAAAGGATTCATCCGTTATTTGTGATATTGATTTTGTAAAGGCTATCGAAAAGATCGCAAAGGAAAAAAAGATCCCCTATCAGCTTGAGATCCTTGAGGGCGGCGGAACAGATACGTCTTCAATGCAGATGACAGGCTGCGGTGCAAAGACAACAGCACTTTCCGTACCTACAAGATACATTCACTCCATCAATGAGACCATCAACAAGAAGGACTACGATGCGTGTGTTGATCTTACAGTAGAGATACTCAAGACAGACCTTAACAATATCTGATCGGAGAACTCAGTATATAATGGAATTCAGCAAAAAACTTACCGATCTCTGCCGTGAGGCAGAGGTCGTTTTAGCGGACAAATTCAAGGAGCTTGAGGAGATATCCTTCCGTAATACCGTTAAGGTTATGGACTCCTTTGCCCGTCATACAGTGAACGAAACCTATTTTGCGCCCACAAGCGGATACGGATACGGCGACCGCGGACGCGATACCCTTGACCTTATTTATGCCGACGTTTTCGGCGCGGAGGCGGCGTTTGTAAGACATAATATCGTAAACGGCACACAGGCTCTTGCCATTGGGCTTTACGGACTTCTCCGTCCGGGGGACACTCTCCTTTCCGTTGCGGGCAAGCCCTATGATACTCTTGAGGAGGTCATAGGAATCGTTGGCAAGGAGGGGGACGGCTCACTTCGTGATTTCGGTGTTTCCTACCGTCAGACTGAGCTTACAAAGGATGGCGACTTCGATTACGATGCCATCGAAAAGGAACTCACCTCGGACGTAAAAGTCGTGTTCATTCAGCGCTCCAAGGGATACCTCAATCGTAAGACACTTTCGGTTCGTCAGATCGGAGAGCTTGTAAAATTTGTGAAGGCAAGAAGCAACGCTTATATCTACGTTGATAACTGCTATGGCGAGTTCGTTGAGGACCTTGAGCCAACAAACGTGGGCGTTGACCTTATGGCAGGCTCTCTTATCAAGAATCCGGGCGGCGGCATGGCTGAAAGCGGAGGATATCTTGCGGGAAGCCGTAAGGCTGTGGAGCTTGCGTCCTATAGACTCACGACCGTGGGCGTCGGATGCGAGGTCGGTGCAACTCTCAATCAGAACAAGAGCATGTACAAGGGATTTTTCTATGCTCCCCACACAGTTTGCCAAGCCCTTAAAACAGCGGCACTTGCATCGTACATATTCTCAAAGCTCGGCTTTTTCGTTGAGCCTTCCTATAACGATACAAGATACGATATAATTCAAATGGTGACACTCGGAAAGCCTGAGTATCTCTGTGCATTCTGCGAGGGAATACAAGCAGGCTCACCCGTTGATGCCCACCTTACTCCCGAGCCTTGGGATATGCCGGGATATCAGCATCAGGTTATCATGGCGGCAGGAACCTTCGTCAGCGGAGCGTCCATCGAGCTTTCGGCGGACGGACCTATGAAGGAGCCATATAACGTGTATTTCCAAGGCGCCCTTACCTATGAAAGCGGTAAGCTCGGAATTTTATCCGCAGCAAAACGCCTTATGGATGCTATGGAGAAATAATAAAGCAATAATAAAAACGGCTTGATGATCTTACGGTCCGATCAATTTGTTTTTTATATTTGTAGTGACCGACGGTCTCTCCCACCAAAAAATGTGTATAAGCGGACAGTGAATGCACTGCACGAAATGCCTTCCCTTACACAAGGGAGCATCCCGCCCGAGCTTTCTGTGTGGTTAGGAAATAACTTGACATTTTTATTTGTATCTAATATAATGTTCATAGAAAATAATTGAAAATGCCGCTCTAATGAAGGAGGGATAATGATGCGGAAAAGACACTTGAAAAGAATTTCTGCTTTTATATTGTTTACTCTGTTAATTTTGACGGGCTGTTCGCAAAACAAAAGTGTTTCCACCGAAGCACAGGGACCAACACCGATACCAACACAAACCTCAACACCGGAGCCTTCTGAAACTTCAGCCACACAGAGCGACAATTTTGAGGATGTTTACTTGACCTTGGATTCGATCAAAAAATCCGAGGACGGAGGTAAGGAAATAATAATAGCGTGGCATAACGGGACGGACAAGGAAATTCAGTACGGTGAAAATTTCAGTGTGTATTTAGTAAGCGGCAGTGGAATAAATCAAAGCTTGAAGTATAGAAGCGAGTTAAAAGAAGAAACGTGGACTAAGGTTTCTCCATATTCGCAAAAGCGATCATTATATAAGGCAGATGATGCTTCTTTCTGGGAGAAAGGTGAATATCTTATTTTTTGCGAATTTTACGGCGAGGACGGTAATGCGTATAAAGTAAGGTTGGAATTCACGCTAAGAAGGGGAATACCCGATCCATCGGAAATAGTGCCGCCGGGTGAATATCACGAATCAACTCAGGTTCGTCTACCTTATTTTGAGGAAACGGTCAGAGATGAAATGCTGAAAATGGCTGTGAACCGGTATAATACGGGAGATCACCGTCCGCTTTTCATGTTCAATACCTATGATGAATATGAAAAATTCAAAGGTGTTATTGGCGTGACGAACAACGAGAACATGGCGTACGATAAAGAATTTTTTGAGGAAAATACACTTTTTGCTGTTTATACAAGGGGTAGCGGCTCGCATAATTATGAAGTAAAGACCCTTGATATTGACGGCGAAAATATGTGTATCTATATCTACAATTTAAACGATCCTGATTTTGGCAGCGATGATGACGTAACCAAGCTCGTTCTTGTGGAGCTTGAAAAATCAAGGATCAAGGATTGTACAGCTTTTGATGCAATAATGTTCCGTCCCATGTAATAAAAAATGAAGCAAAAAGCGCACCTTTGTCCATGGACAAAAGTGCGTTTTTATCTTTCTTCTTTTAGGCGAGGTTTACCTCGCCGCTTTTGGCACCCGCAACGGGAATCGAACCCATAACTAACCCTTAGGAGGGGTTTATTATATCCATTTAACTATGCAGGCATAAATCGCAAGAGAAATCTTGCGATTGTTTTTAATGACTTCTAAATTGTGGCAAGCTCTCGTTTTTGAGCTTGGAAAGAACGGTTTCAAACAGAGAATTGTACTCGTTATTTGCAACAATGAAATGATCTAAAACACCGATATCAAGGCT
>JAZQRT010000156.1:0-4259 GCA_045629725.1 Eubacteriales bacterium
GACAGACTTGAAATGAACAAGTATTGTCGTTTCTGTCGTAAGCACACTCTTCATAAGGAATCTAAGTAAGGAGAAGAATTATGGCAGAGAACATTAAGAACGAAAACGAAAATGCTTCTGAGGTTGCGGAAAACAAAAAGGCTGAAACAAAGGAAGTAAAGCCTGCAAAGGTTAAGAAGGACGGCTGGTTCAAGAAGGTTCTTAAGCTTTTTAAGGACAGCAAGAGCGAGCTCAGAAAGGTAACTTGGGCAGGAAAGACAGCAACAACAAAGAACTCAGTTCTTGTAATTGCAGTGCTTGTTATTGTTGGCTTGATATTTGGTTTGTTGGATATGGGCTTCAACTGGCTCATCACAACCATCATAGATCTGTATTGATTCCTTGAAAGGGTAGAATTATGGCAGATAATTTTGAGAATCTCGGTCCCCGTTGGTATGTTGTTCATACATACTCAGGGTATGAGAATAAGGTTAAGACCAATCTTGAAAAGATGATCGAAAACAGAGGACTGCAGAACGTGATCTTCGAGGTGCGTATCCCTCTTATGACAACCGTTGAAGTTGATGCGGGTGTTGAGAAGGAAAAGGAAGAAAAGATCTTCCCCTGCTACGTGCTTGTAAAAATGGAGATGAGCGATGCAACCTGGCACGTGGTAAGAAACATCACGGGTGTAACAGGCTTTGTAGGTCCCGGATCAAAGCCCGTACCGCTCACAGACCGTGAGGTTGCGGAAATGGGAATTGAAACGAAGGTCGTATCACTTGCATATGAGGTTGGAGACCGTGTTAAGATCCTTTCCACCGATTTCGAGGGTGTGGTAGCATCCATCTCGGAAGACAAAAAGAAAGTCAGGGTTACAGTTTCCATGTTTGGAAGACAGACACCCATTGACGTTGACGCAACAGACGTCGAAAAAATATCATACTGAATTAAATGCTCTCGGTGCGTGAGCAAAATCGCACTTGTGGGAGGGGGAAAATATATTAAGATTCCCTCGCATACTTAACCACATTGGAGGTAATAAAATGGCTAAGAAAATTCAAGGTTATATTAAGCTTCAGCTGCCCGCAGGTAAAGCAACACCTGCTCCCCCTGTAGGTCCTGCACTTGGACAGTACGGAGTTTCAATTCCTAACTTCACAAAGGATTTCAACGAAAGAACAAAGGCACAGATCGGTCTTGTAATTCCTGTAGTTATCACAGTATACGCTGACCGTTCATTCACATTCATCACAAAGACTCCTCCTGCACCCGTTCTTATCAAGAAGGCGCTTGGACTTCAGTCTGCATCTGCAAAGCCCAACAAGACAAAGGTTGGTATGCTTACAAAGGCTCAGGTTAAGGAAATTGCTGAAATGAAGATGCCTGACCTTAACGCAGCTTCTCTTGAGGCAGCAATGAGCATGGTTGCGGGAACAGCACGCAGCATGGGTATTACTGTTGAGGAATAATAGAGGAGGTATTTAGAGATGAAAAAGGGAAAGAAATATCTTGACAGCGCAAAGCTGGTAGACAAGACAAAGGTATATGAGCAGAACGAAGCACTTGCACTGGTTTGCCAGACAGCAAAGGCTAAGTTCGATGAAACAATCGAAGTACACGTACGTCTCGGAGTAGACTCCCGTCACGCTGACCAGCAGGTTAGAGGTGCGGTAGTACTTCCCAACGGAACAGGTAAGACAATCAGAGTTCTTTGTATCACAAAGGGCGACAAGATCCAGCAGGCTCTCGACGCAGGCGCAGACTATGCAGGTGCAGAGGAGTACATTGAGAGAATCCAGAAGGAAAACTGGTTCGAGTTCGATGTAATCATCGCTTCTCCTGACATGATGGGTATGCTCGGACGTCTTGGTAAGATCCTCGGACCTAAGGGACTTATGCCTAACCCCAAGGCAGGAACAGTATCTCCTGACGTTGCAAAGGCAGTTAAGGAAGTTAAGGCAGGTAAGATCGAGTACCGTCTTGACAACACAAAGACAAACATCATCCACTGCCCCATCGGTAAGGCTTCTTTCGGCCCTGAAAAGCTTAACGAGAACTTCACAACACTTCTCACAGCAATCATCAAGGCTAAGCCCGCTGCAGCAAAGGGACAGTACATCAAGAGCTGTGTACTTGCTTCCACAATGGGCCCCGGCGTTAAGGTTAACACATCTAAGCTTGGCTAATAAAGAAACAACGACTTGTCCTGTGGGCAGGTCGTTTCTTCGTTTGAATTATGAATTATACCGTGAAAGGAGGATACTACGGTGACAGGACAAAGAAAAAGGTATTTTGCATTGATGATATATATACTGACAATGGCGGGACTCATACTCTCAAGAATAACAAATTTCCACGTCTTATGGGCGTTTTTGATAACCTCGGTAATGCTTGGAGGCGCCTCGTTTTTTCTTAAAGGCGAGTACGAAGGTGGAAATGTGATAATCCAAGAGAAAAAGAAGACCGTGTATTCCGCAATGATCTTTTCGGCATGGTTCCTCGCAGCGATCCCGTTGGTGCTGTTTGGAGACTATCTTGCAGAAAAGCTTGACTTAGGATACGAGATCGGATTTTTGTCAGATTCTTTAGGCAGTATCGTGCTTTGGATAAGCGTTGCTGTGTCCTCGGTTGCCTATGAGCTGTTTTTCAGAAGGTCAATTCACGGACTTTTTTCCGAAGTTAGTAATAACAGACTCGGCGCGGCGATATCCTCTGTATGCTTTGCACTTTATTTTTTGGATATAAGACTCGTATTGGCGGCAGTATTGCTTAACTATGCCTTGTTGAATATAGGATACATTTCTCGGAAGAATGGTATTTTGTTTTCGGTGTTGTCTTCGGTGGCGATCGTTCTATTGTTGACGGTAATCTCCGGAGAAAGCGCGGGAGGCGTGAGTGTTGGTGTGCTTGATATTATTGGAATGACGTTCATTTTCGGTACGGTGGCAGCCCTTGTTCTCTATTTTGCAAGAAAGAGTCTGGAGATCGAAAAGCCTTCTCTTATAGAGATCGGAGTGGTGGTGCTGCTTTCAGCGGTATCCTTGCTTCTCGGAGCATTGTTTGTGACATTGTAAAACAATAATCACCTTTTGCATAAGATATGCAAGAGGTGATTTTTTTGTATAGTGAAATAACGACGGGCGGAGCCAATGAGGTGCTTTATTATTCAATAAAACGCCCCCGAATTGAAAATGAAAAGGTGGATACGTACTTATCGGAGCTTGCCGAGGACGTGGAATATTATTTTAATAATAAATTTAAGGAAAGAATAGGGAAGGAGCTTGCGAATCATAAAAAAGGAAGAGCCTATTGCGAGTTTGAGCTTACCTTTGAAAAGGAGGGGCTGTATTCTTTTATAATACTCATGTCCGCTTATGACGGGAATGAGCTTGTGGGGTTTGAGTATGAATGTATAACGCTTGACCATGAAGGTGAGCTCGTACCGGAATGGGTGCTGAGAAAAGGCGGGAGTGGAAGGAAGAAGAACAGAAATTATTATATAGATGAAGAAAACAAGGTATGTGTAACAAAAAAGACCTCGGAATTTTCACGTCTTAAAATAAGACGAAAAGAACTCCGAGGTCTTATTGGTACCTATGAGGTATACGAAAGGGTTACTTGACTTCGATTACTGTGTAACCTGCATCTGTAACTGCAGATGTGAGGATTGCTGTGTCAAAGCCCTCGGGGCATTCAACAAAGGCGGTCTTCTTTTCAAGGTCAACCTTTGCAGTAACACCCTCAAAGGAATTAAGCACCTTTTCAACTCTGCCCGAGCAGTGCATACACATCATTCCGTCGATAACGATCTCCTTTTTCATTGTTTTGATCTCCTTTATATTTGAATTTATTATAGGTTCTTTGGTTTTAGATGTAGTAACGTGAATATCACCCGTTACTTTTTTCAGCTTGATCCTGCGGAGCCTGAGTGCATTGGAAACAACGCAAAGGGAACTGAAGCTCATTGCGGCAGAGGCTATCATGGGACTTGCAAGATTAAAGGTTGCAAGACAGATTCCGATGCAGTTGTAGAAGAATGCCCAGAAAAGATTTTGGCGAATGATCTTCATCGTGCTTTTGGAAACCGTAAGGGCGTTGCAAAAATCTCCAAGTCTTCCGCCGATAAGTACAACGTCAGAGCTTTCAATGGCAATATCCGTTCCCGAGCCGATGGCAACTCCGATGTCGGCACTTGCAAGGGCGGGAGCATCGTTGACACCGTCACCGATCATGACAACTGTGTGTCCCAAAGCCTTTAATTTTCTGACGGCTTGTTC
>JAZQRT010000157.1:0-1704 GCA_045629725.1 Eubacteriales bacterium
TTTCTTACAAGATCATGGCACCTTTGGCTTGCATTTATTGTGGGAGCCTTGGTGTATATGATATATATGAGGCCAAAGCTTGTGTATTTGATCATTCCCATCATTGTTCTTGCACTTGTCGTGTTCATTATTTTGCCTTCGGGAATCAAAGAGGGCGTAATGGATTTTGCGGGATTTTCTCGTGAGGGCTTTTCCGAAGCAATGGAACAAACAAAGGCACTTTTCAAGATAACTCTTGATAATCTTTGGGGCGGCATCGGACTTTCCGACAATACCGTAAAGGCGTATTTGTGGGATATTTTTCCGGAGAACGTGAATATAAGCCATGAATATGCAAATACGTTTCTTCTGATGACACTGCAGCTTGGCATCTTCGGAATTCTGCTTTTTATGTTTATATTACTGTTGGTTATCGGGTCATATACTGTATGGGGCAGAAGCCGTAAGGCAAATAAAAAGCTGACTCTTGTGGGTGTCAGTGGTATCAGTATGCTTGCTGCGTTTATTTTCCTTGGTTTTCTTGAATTTGTTTTCTCGGATACCGGAGTGAGCCTTGTTTTTTGGATGATGGGCGGACTTGTATACGCTTCCTCCAAGGTTATAAAGGATGAGGCATGCGGAATTGAGGAAAGAGACCTTGCAGTCTTTCACGTTAACAAAAAGAAAGCGGAGGTGATTGCTGATGCAGAGCTCGGCGAAGGGGAAGTTTAAGTTTAACTTTTTTGACGTTATGGTCATAAGCATAATGATTGTTTTTGCCGTATCCGCCGTTTACATTAACGTAATGTCTGAAAAAGAAGCAACGGCAGTGGGAAGTGACGGCTTCGAATACCTTTTGAAGTCGGAAAAAATGGATGATGGCTTTATTTCGCTTTTGTCGGTGGGAGATACCTTGTTTGAAGTTGAAAGCTCAAGGCCAATTGGTGTGATCACCGATATATCCGTGGGTGATTGCGTTGAAGTGTGCAAAGATGGCGAAAATACGGTTTACACCCCCCTTGAGGGCTATTCAAGTGTAAGGATCATTTTAAGCTGCAACGGTACCGTTTATAAAGACGGTGACGGAGTTGAATATATCCTTATAAACGAACATGCCACAAGAGTCGGAAGCGACATCAAAGTTAGAAACACTAAGCTTGTTTTTGAAGCTGAATGTCTTTATGAAGGAGGAGTAGCGGAATGAAAAAACTTAATATAATTGACGTGTTTATAATCGTTCTGATCGTCCTCACAATTTTGGGAGCAGGAATCAGACTCGGTGTGAACGCATATCTGAATGAAAAGAATAATACGGAATATTATTTGATTTTGAAAGCAACGGGTGTTGGTGCTGCAAAGGAAAACGTTTTGAGAGAAGGGGACAGAATCTCCTTTTCGGATACCTCAAAGGAGATCGGAATCATTCAAGAGGTGACCTTTGAAAATTATTCAAGTGATGAGAACGGGCAAAATACAAAATGCGATGTACTTCTCACTCTTAAGGTAAATGGTAATATCTCACAAAAGGGATTTATGCATGGGGACGGTACCTACCTCTACGTTGGTCAAAGCATTATGATAAAAAGCGAGAGCTTTGAGATGGATGTTCTTGTAATTGGCATAAATGACAAAAACGATTGAATGATTTTGTGCTTTTTTAACAGTGTCTACAAAAAGAAAAAAATCTTAAAACTGTCTTGATTTTTGTAAAAAAATTTGTTATAC
>JAZQRT010000158.1:0-18194 GCA_045629725.1 Eubacteriales bacterium
CAAAGACTTTCCTCCTTTGATGGGTAGTAAACCTTGATGCATGCAGTCTTTTTTGACATTTTTTCGCTTTCGGGCGTGAGTCTTACGGCGCTGAGCATGGAGATGCTTTGCTCTTTTGTAATAAGGGAGGAAAGCGTGACCTCAAAATCAAGGTATATCCTTTCTCCGTCAAAGCGCACTCTTGCTCCTGAGGCGCGGCTGCAGGTCTTGTGGGAGTAGGAAAGTCCTTCCTTATGGGGACGGTCGGATTCAAAGCGTAAGGGAAGTGTAAAATTTACCTCCCGTGTGGGATTTTCGGGGCGGGAAACAAGGAGCGATACCCTGCACTCTCCCTCAAAAGCCATTTTTCCGTGCTTGCCTGCATTATCCGCAAGGTGCATTTCGGGGCGCAGAAAATATGCAATTATCACGTCCTCTGAGTGAAGGGAGCAGTCATCGGCGCTAAGGCTTTCACCCACTGAAAATCCCGAAACAATCTTTTCCTCGGGTGCAAAAAAATTCATGGGAGAAAAAGAATTTTCGGCGTTTCCCGAAACGGAATAGGCATCTGTTGCACAGAATATGTTTTTTCTGTTCATACAGACAATTTCTGTAAGGTATGAAAGGTCAAGCTCAATGACCCGTCTGTTTCCGAATTCATCGGAAACAATGTTCAGATCGGGGATTTTTGTAAGACATTTTGCGCGGATCATACTCTCAGCCTCCGCACCCTCGGCGCTCAGGTTTTCACTGATGGGAACAACACGGTTTAAAAACCAATTTGCTCCCTCGGGCGAGCGGTAGATACATTCAAAAAGGAGATTGCCGCGGCACATTATTTCGTTTTTTGAGCCTCGGCACTCGTCGAATATTACTTCTGCATCGGCAAAAATGATCTCGTCAATATCTGGCATGGATTTATCAAGGGTGATATCCTCGGAAATGGAGAGATCGTCCTCTCTGACACATATGACGTTCATGGAGGGCAGACAGGTCAAATTCATTTGAAGTCCCGTGTCCGAGCTTTTATTCCCTCCGTAGACCTCGGGGAGCGTTTCCATACCCTGCCAGATCTCAATGGAGGAGGTAAGCTTCATTCTTACGTTCATTTTACGGGGATTTTGCAAACGGCACTGAGGGGCGGTAACGCAGGGAGTGAGAAAATCCACACATTCATCGCAAAGACCCTCGGCTGAGAGTCTATCCTCGAAGGGAAGAGAGAAGATCGCCGAGCGCAAGGAGGAATCCTCCGCAAGATAAAGGGCTCTGCAGTAAACGCTTCCGCTGTATTCGAGTCCCGAGGAACCGAGAAATCTTGTTTCGATCACGGGTTTTGTGATGAATTTCAAAATTTTCTTGGCATCGGGAAGATAATCCGGGAGAATATAATCCTCGGAAAGCTCAAGCGTTTTATCAGAGCACTGTGTCATACATGCCCCGCGGTAATCCTCGGGATCTTTAAGCTTTAAATTTTTAATTTGAGAATAATTCATAAGTTAATAAGTCCTCCTTTTGGAGCTGATCGTTTTTTATTGATATAATACTATGTAGAGTTTATACAAGATATTCCTCGAGCTTTGAAATGGCGGATTTTTCAATACGCGAAACATAGCTTCTTGAAATTCCGAGTTTTTTTGCAACTTCCTTTTGAGTCATGGGCGGCGAGTCTTCAAGACCGTAGCGAAGGACGATGATACGCCTTTCCCTTGGAGTCAGCTTTTCGTTTATAAATTTTATGGCACGGTTGGCGCAGGTCTTGTAGTATATATCCTCGGCGATGGTGTCGGGAGCGGAGATGATGTCCATATAGGTAAGGGGATTCCCGTCTTTGTCGGCATCTATAGTTTCGTTTATTGATACCTCGGCTGAGGTCTTTTTCTTTTGGCGGAAATACATTAAAATTTCGTTTTGCAGACATTTTGCGCCATAGGTTGCAAAACGGGCGCCGTTTTTGGGGTCGAAGGAATCGATAGCCTTAATAAGTCCAATGGTGCCGATGGATATAAGGTCGTCTTGATCGTCGGCGGAGGTGTAATATTTTTTCACGATGTGGGCAACGAGTCTCAAATTATGCTCAATGAGCTTTTCCCTTGCTTTCATATCTCCTTTTTTCATAGCCTCAAAGTATAAGGCTTCTTCCTTTGCAGAAAGGGGAGGCGGAAAGGATTTTCCGTCGCTTACGTGCAAAAACATATAAAAGAAATTTAGAATGGTTTGGAACGGGAACAGCATATATCCTCCTTTGTAATATTACTTATTATTACCCGAATACATCATATGAAAAATATTTTTTAAAATTGCAAAAAATATGTACAAAGGAAGGAAAGTGTGATATAATTGCGAAGTAGGCGGTGATAAAATGAGAGTAATGATAACGGATATCGGATCAAATACCGTTAAATACGATGTTTTTGAAATTGAAGGAGATAAACTCAGAAAGACCGAGCATAAAGCGATCGTGCTTGGATTTATAAGCTATATTGACGAAAACGGCGTTCCGAGTGTTGAGGGAGTGGAAAAGCTTTGTGCTATACTTGACGGGTACAAATCGAGAGCCGAAATGACAGAGTGTCAAAAAATGCTTGTCTTTGCAACAGCTTCGCTTAGAAGATGCAGGGAGCCTTATAAAGTCATAGAAGAAATTTATGAAAAAACAGGGCTTAAGGTGGAGCTTTTTGACGGAGAAAAGGAAGCCCAAATGAGTCTTCTCGGCGTACTTGCAACTCACCCCGAAACTGTGAGCGGAGTAATGGCTGATATGGGCGGCGGAAGCACGGAGCTTAATATATACAAGGACAGAAAAAGCGTATATCTCATCAGCAACCCCTTTGGCGCCCTCAGTCTTAAAAATTCCTTTGTAAAGGATAAGGGGACAGAGCTTGGTTCCTTTGCAAACGAGGCGGAGATCCGTGATATTTATGATCATGCCCGCAAGACCGTAAAAGAGGCACATGTGCCAAAGCCCGAGGGTGAGTTTATGTTCATTGTGGGAGGAAGTGCAAGAGCCATCGGCGCGCTCGTCGCCTTCCATACAGGGAAAAAGGACGAATTTACAAATGATGATCTGAAAGCGATCATAAACGAATATAAGGAAATGACACATGAGCGCCATGAGCTTTTGAAGGCGTTGACACCGGAGAGGGAAAAGCTTATGATACCTGCAATTTCGGCATTTAGTGCCATATCCGACGAGCTTGGTATTGAAAAAATAAAGGTAGCGCTTGGCGGAATCAGGGAGGGATATATGTATTCCGAGTTTATGGGAAAGGATAAATAATGGCTAAAAAAGAAGAAACAAGGTACGTGGACGAGAATCTGTTTGAGGGCATCGTGTCCTTCAGAGCGCTTATTGAAATACAAGGCAGTGAACATAATACAAGAAAGATAAAAAAGGTATTTTATGCCGAAGAAAAGCTGAAGAAGAACAAGGGCGAGTTTTCATATATCAAGGCAAAGAGCTATGAATTCTCTTTTGAAACAGAGCTTGTTCCCATGAGTGTTATTGATGAAATGACCATCGGTACCTCCCACGGCGGTATTGCGGTAATTACCGCAGAGCGCGAGATTCCCGAGCTTTCGGGTGATTTTATAAAGGATAAGGGCTTTTACGTAATGCTTGACGGAATTGAGGATCCTTATAATTTCGGGTATGCCCTCAGGTCTCTTTATGCCGCAGGCGTTGACGGAGTGCTCCTTGCTCCGAGAAATTGGATGAGTGCCGCAGGCGTCGTTTGCAGATCCTCTGCAGGAGCCTCGGAGCTTTTGCCCATGTGCCTTTGCTCCTCCGGGCTTGAAGCCTTTAAAGAAAAGGGCTATAAAATAGTCTGCGCAGATATCGAAAACAGCGTTCCCGTATATGAAGCGGACCTTTCCCGTCCCTTGGTGCTTGTTGTGGGCGGAGAGAAAAGAGGAATTTCAAATTCGGTGCTTTCACTTGCGGATACGGTGGTCAGACTCGATTACGGCAGAGAGTTCCCCGCAGCGCTTTCAGCGGCATCGGCAGCGTCCATAATTGCCTTTGAGGTCTACCGACAGGGAAGGAGAGGTTAAAATGCTTTTCGGAAAAAAGAGTAAGGAAGAAGAATACGTAAAATGCTGTGCCCTGTGCGAGCACGCCTCGCAGGATGGGGGCGAATATATGATCTGCCGCAAAAAAGGGCAGGTGGAGAAAACCTCGGTCTGCCGTAAGTTTACATATGATATAACCAAGCGTATACCCAAAAAGCGTCCCGACAGGTTTGAGCTTGAGGAATAAAGAAAGCTCTTGACATTGGGAAGATATAGGCGTATAATCTAAATGATAGTAAAAGAATAAAAGGGAGAAAGATTATGATAGAAAAGTATATTGATAAACTCATTCGTTATGCACTTGATACCAAGCTTATCGAAAAGGATGATGAGATCCTCTGCCGTAACAGAGTTCTTGAAATTCTCGGTATGGATGAATACATCGAGTGCGGGGACGATGGAGAAGCCCTTGAGCTTCACGAGATACTTGAGGCTCTTTGCGACTATGCAGTAGAAAAGGGAATACTCACAGATACGATCACATACCGTGACCTTTTTGATACAAAGATCATGGGTGCGCTCACTCCCATGCCCTCAACGGTTATCGGTAAATTCAACGCTTTGTTTGAAAAGTCCCCCGAGGAGGCAACGGATTATTTCTACGATCTTTCAAAGAATACGAATTACATAAGAGTTGACCGCATCAAAAAGGATATGAGATGGAAGTCGGACAGTAAATACGGCGAAATTGATATTTCCGTCAACCTTTCCAAGCCCGAGAAGGACCCCCGTGATATTGCGGCGGCTAAAAATGCGGTGCAGTCGGGATACCCCAAATGCCACCTTTGCCGTGAAGCAGAGGGATATGCGGGCAGAATGAACTACCCCGCACGTCAGAACCACAGAATTATTCCCATCACCATCGGCGGAAATCCTTGGAAGCTCCAGTATTCTCCCTATGTATATTATAACGAGCACTGTATTGCCTTCAACGCAGAGCATACTCCCATGGCGATCAACCATAATACCTTTGAAAAGCTCCTTGATTTTGTAAGCGTGTTCCCCCACTATTTTATCGGCTCAAACGCTGATCTTCCCATAGTTGGCGGTTCAATTCTTTCTCATGACCATTTCCAGGGCGGCAGATACGATTTTGCAATGGCAAAGGCACGTATCAAAATACACCTTGAATTTGAAGGCTTTGAGAACGTTAAGGCGGGAATCGTAAAGTGGCCCATGTCCGTAATCAGACTTACCTCAAGTGATAGAAGCTCTCTGTCAGCCCTTGCTTGCAAGATACTTGACGCTTGGCGCGAGTATACGGACGAAGCGGCGTATATCTATGCCTATACCGACGGTGTGCCCCATAATACCATCACTCCCATTGCAAGAAGACGCGGTGAGGAATATGAGCTTGATCTTGTTCTTCGTAACAATATCACCACCAAAGAGTGCCCCATGGGACTTTACCATCCTCACGCAGAGTACCACCACATTAAAAAGGAAAATATCGGTCTTATCGAGGTAATGGGACTTGCAGTTCTCCCCGCAAGACTTAAAAATGAAATTGAGCTTATGAAGAAGTATATCCTCGGCGGATGCCGCGAGGAGGATAAAGCGGGAATCGAAAGCCATCTTGAGTGGATAGGCGAGTTCCTACCGAGGTATAGCGATATCAATGCAGATAATATTGATACCGTTATCAAGGCAGAGATCGGCAAGGTGTTTGAGGGCGTTCTTGAATGTGCAGGCGTATTCAAGGATGAGCTCGACGGTGATGCATTCTTCGTGACCTTCGCTCGTACCGTTGGCGGAAAAAGCGTAAGCAAATAAATATATCATGAATCGGCAGGAGAGATCTTGCCGATTTTTTTATCGGAAATTTGTGAAGGGTTTATTTAAAATCAATTTCTTGCGTTATAATAAAAATAATTTTCGCAGTACTTGATAAAGGGCGCTGAATGTGGTAAAATCTATTTAATATAAATTTTGAGAGGGAAAAATGATCAAAAAGACAAAAAAGACTTTGGTTAAATATAAAAGAGTTATAATAACCGGATTTCTTGTAGCTTTGCAGCTTGCATGGGTATCGTTTTTTTATTTTTCAGCCTTTGCAAACGACATGCATCTGACGTCCTTTGTAAAAATAATCTCCCTGTTTTTTATACTGTATATATTAAATAAAAACGATCCGCCCGCATTCAAGCTTCCTTGGTGCTTGCTCATTATTATGATGCCCTTTTTCGGAATACTCCTTTATTACTGCTTCGGCAACGGCAATCCCACGAGAAAAATGCGTAAAAAGATCAGTAATTCAAAGTTTACTCTGCCTGAGGAATATCACGATCACGTCACAAGAGAATCGGAGGGGGCAATACAGAGCATTGGAGAAAAAAGCGGTTGCCAGACTCACAGATATCTCACAGGGTGCTCTCAGCCCGCTTTCCGCAACGAGGGGATTGAATATTTCCCATCGGGAGAGGATATGTTCCGCGACTTGATACCGCGGCTCAAAGGGGCAGAAAAATTTATTTTTATTGAATTTTTTATAATTGAAGAAAGCCAAATGTGGAGCGAAATGCTTGATATCCTCCTTGAAAAAGCAAAGCTCGGGGTGGATATCAGAATAATATATGACGATTTCGGAACGATGGCGTCGGTGCCCGTAAATTACCCGAAAAAGCTTGAAAGGCTCCATCCGAACATAAAGTGCATAAAATTCAACCCCGTTCTTGCCTTTTCGTATTTTTCAGCCAACTGCCGCGACCACCGCAAGATAATCGTAATTGACGGAAAGTGCGCCTATACGGGGGGAGTCAATATTGCGGACAGGTATATAAACCTCACCTCGCCCTACGGATATTGGAAGGACAGCGGCATCAGGATCGACGGTGCGGCAACGGACAGCTTTACCCTTATGTTTTGTCAGATGTGGAACGCATTTCACGAGAACAAGGTGGACGCGGTGCCTCTTGTGGGAAATCACTCCCATCGCGGAGGACTTGAGGGTGTTGTTCATCCTTATTGCGACATGCCCCATGACGGGGACAATGTCACCGAGAATGTTCTTATTGATATGATAACTCACGCAAAGCGCAGGATATATATTTTTGCGCCATACCTTATAATTGACCACGAGCTTCGCACATTGCTCTGCAACGCCGCCAAAAGAGGAGTTGATGTTAAGATCATAACTCCGGGAATACCCGATAAAAAGATCGTCCACCGCCTGTCACGTGCAAATTACAGGCATCTTATATCATCGGGTATAGGTATATACAAATACACTCCCGGTTTTATACATTCAAAAATATATCTTGCAGATGAGGACACGGCTCTCGTTACCACCGCCAATATGGATTACAGAAGTCTATATCTGCTTTATGAGTGCGGAGTTTACTTGAACGGTACGCCGGAGATCCGTGATATTGAGAGGGATATTTTAAACACTCTTGAGGTATCCAAAAAAGTTGACTCTGAGGAGCTGAATCGCGGAGGGCTTATTATAAAGCTGTTTGATTCGGTTCTCAGAGCCTTTGAAACTCTATTTTAGGGTGATATCCCGCAAAGCTCTTTCAAAGAGGTCGAGCTCATGGAGGGTATTGAATACTCCGAAGGACATTCTGAGAGTTCCGCCAAAGGAGAAAAGTGAACCGAGGCTTTCATGGGCAGAGGGGGCGCAGTGAAGCCCTGCGCGCATACAGATGCCACGGGAATCAAAATACTCTGCCGCCCGTTCGGGAGGTATACCTTCAAGATTGAAGGAGATTATACCGCCTCTGTAATCGGGTGCATATAGTACAACTCCGGGGTATCGGAGCAAAATATTTCTTGCATAGTTGCCGAGAAGGAGTTCCTTCTCGGCAACTTTTTCAATTCCGATGCCTTTAATGAATTTTATTCCGGCAGAAAGCGAGTGGCAAAGAGGAGCCGAGATGGTTCCTGCCTCAAAGCGTTCGGGAAACACAGAGGGCATATCTTCGTCAAGAGAATCGACTCCCGCTCCGCCCGTTATCAGAACTTCACTGCGCGCTGCACGTTCTTTAAATCTGTCGGAGATCATCAAAAGACCGATTCCGGGAGGGGAATAAAGTCCCTTGTGCCCTGAAAGGCACAGTGCATCAATGCCGAATTTATCAAAATGAGTGGGTACGTGCCCTGCGCTCTGAGCGCCGTCAACCACAAGGAGGACGCTGTGGCGGCGGCACATCTTGCCGATCTCTGAAAGAGGAAGGACTCTTGAGCATACGTTTGATGCGTGGGGCAGAACCACAAGATCGATTTTTTCTTTTTTGATGCTTCTCTCCATGCTTTCGAGAAGCTCAGCGTCGGGCAGAAGTCCGTCGAAGGTGGATATGCGAACGTTTTTATTTGATCTGAGTGATAAAAGGACCCGCCGTACGGCATTGTGCTCAAGATTGGAGCAGAGCACGGAGTCGCCGTAACGAAGAAGCGCTCTGAGCGCCAAATTCATAGAGTGGGTGGTGTTTTGGGTAATTACCACGTTTTCCTCTTTGGCACTTCCGAAAAATTCTGCGGCATCCACCCTGAGGGTGTAAAGAGCCTCTGCAGCTTTTCTCGAAATACTGTGACCGCCCCTGCCGGGATTGCCTGAATACTCCCTTATTCCGCGCAGCGTTGCTTCAACAACGGAGGGGGGCTTTGGAAAGGTAGTTGCGGCGTTGTCAAAGTATATGGTTTTCGGTGTAGCGGGATTTTTCAAGCGTATCACTCCTTATGAAATTACTTTTCCTATCTCAATTCCGTTTCTTTTCAGAATATCCAAGGCGGTGCTTATCTGGTTGCATGAAAGGGAAATACCGTATTTACATCCGCCGTTTCCCATGCCCTCAGTCTTGACTACTTTGCAAAGGATACCGCTTTTTTTAAATAATGCCTCGCCTTTGAGAGCGTAGGTTATTGATTTAACAGTTATTATACAGCCATACATTTTATTCACCAAAGTTGTTTTAAAGATCATTAGGAATAAATGATCCTGTTATAATGAATATAGAGAGTCAAAATGGTGCAAGAAGCACTATTTCGATGCCAAGTCATAGACTTGGTGGCAAATTTTATGAAAAATTTGCCTATATTCATTTTAATGTGTTATCGAAATAGTTCAATTTTGTAAAATTGAACTATTAAAAGCCGATTTTATCGGCTTATCGAAACGGTTTTTACGTTTCGATATTCGATAACCATTACTATTGTATGTAGATTTATAATATCTGTTAATTTTTTTGAAAAGCACGTTTCCCCTTGATTTTTTTGAAAAAAGGTAGTATAATGTTTTAGGAAAACAGGACTGAGGTAATAAAAATGGAAAAAATCAAACTTGACAGAATAAATGCTCTTGCAAGAAAACAAAAAGCAGAGGGACTCACCGAGGAGGAAAAAAAGGAGCAGGCAGATCTCCGCGCAGAATATATTGCAGAATTCCGCGCACAGTTTACAGGTATACTTGACAATACGTATATCCAGCGTCCCGACGGAACAAAGGAAAGTGTTAAGGATAAGAAAAAGCAATAAAGTTTAAATTTTAGTAGAAAATGTCAACTTTATCTCAAATCACCAAAACTTACTTTTAATTTTTTGTGAACGGGTAAGGGAAAATTAGTTGAAAACAACAAATTAATATGTTATAATTGATGTCGGGAGGCTTAGTGCTTTCCCGATATCTTTTTTTGGAGGATAAAACAATGAAGAAACGGATTTCTGTTTGTATGTCCGTGATAGTGGTAGCGCTGATCCTTGCGCTCTGTCTTGGCGGAACATTCAGTTTTTCATTTGCAGATGATGATTTTGTGTACCTCAGCGATCTGAAGCCGACACAGTCGCAGGTGGGCTGGGGCGAGCTTCATAAGGACGAGGGACTTGATTCCAATCCCATAAAGATCTGGGACGGAGAAGACTACAAGACCTATAAAAAGGGAATTGTTGCTCATGCAGCATCCGAGGTAAGCTATGATATATCCGATGGAGTATACGGACTTTTTACAGCGTATATCGGAGTACATAACGGAACAAACAATAATGTTCCCGAGTCATCAAGCGTTGCTTTTGAAGTAAAGGCTGACGGCGTGAGTATCTATAAGAGCGGTACTTTTAAGATGAAGACTGCCGCAGAGCTTATCGAGGTTGAGCTTCCTGTTGGAACGAAGACACTTACTCTTATTACAACGGATGCAGGGGACGGTAATTCCGGTGACCACAGTGCTTGGGCAGACGCTAAGCTCGTTATGGGCGAGGTAGATCCCGAAAGAATGGTTTCCCTCACACTTAATGCAGAGGGCGGAGATTCGGGCACGGTTGGATCAAAGATCACTCTTAAAACCGAAGCTAAGAAATTTAACGGTACCTTCTTTGTACCCAAAAACTTAAAATATACAGTTGATAACGACGAGATCGCAGTTGTTGACGCAAAGGGTGTTGTAACACTCAAATCTCTCGGTTCTGCGGTAATTACCGTTACTGCAACAGAGGGCGATGTGGTGCTTACAAAGAAAATCACCGTCAGTGCATATGACAAGAGCCTTGAAAAGCAGTGGAGCGTTTCATCTCCCGACGGAAAGATTAAGGTGACTATCAATGAGGATATGTTCGGAGCTCTTTCCTATGGCGTTGCAAAGGACGGTAAGTATGTGGTAAACGAGGGTTCAGCCCTTGGAATCACAGCAGATGAAGCACCCTTTTACGATGGATTCATTTTTGTTTCCGAATCAAGTAAGCTTATAGATGAAAAATATAAGTGCTATTCCGGTAAGGAAGCAGAGGGTCATAACTATGCCAACGAGCTTACCATCAGATTCAAGAGAGGAATTTATTACTTTGATCTTATATTCAGAGCATACGACGAAGGATTTGCTTTCAGGTACGTTATAAGCTACGTGGACGGTACAGAGGGAGCTCTTACCTTTACGGACGAGTCCTCAAGCTTCATTGTTCCCGGAAAATCTGAGATCTACAGCATCGTGGTACCGAATCTTACATCAATATTCAACCACGAAAATTCCTATAGCAAGTTCAAGACTGAGTCTATCGGTTCAAAATATCTTGCTTTCCCCATTCTTTATGAAACGCCCGACGAAAACTGGGTGCTTCTTACAGAGGCAGAGCTTTACGGGGATGCTTACGTCGGTTCAATGGTCAAGGGCGTTGGAAACGGAGAGCTTAAGCTCCACCCTGCTCCCAAGGTGCTTGTGGATTCTGTTGAAAGTGTATGCCCCTTTACTTCTCCTTGGAGAATGGGTATCGTAGGTGATCTTGAAACCCTTGTTGAGAGTAATCTTGTTGAGGACGTTTCGGAAAAAACAGACGAGGACTTTTCTTGGGTAGATCCCGGTGTAACTGCATGGATGTGGCTTTCCGAGGGCTTCCAGGGACAAAGAGATTTTAATACTATAAAGCTTTATATCGACCTTGCATATGAAATGGGCTGGGAATACCTTATTCTTGACGAGGGATGGCAGCCTAACGCAAGTGGAAATACCGGTAAGAGATACGACGGATATTTCTCTTGGTTTGATGAAATGGTAGAATATGCAAACGAAAAGGGCGTTGGACTCATCGTATGGGTACTCTGCAACGACCTTAATACTCCCGAGGAAAGAGAAGTCCTCAAGGAGTGGGCTGCAAAGGGTATCAAGGGAATCAAGGCTGACTTCTTTGACTCCGAGGATCCCGACATGATACAGAACTTTAAGGCTATATATGAAATGTGTGTTGAGTGTAAGCTTATTGCCAACATTCACGGTGCAAACAAGCCCACGGGCGAGCGCATGTACTATCCCAATATTATCAACAGAGAAGCGGTAAACGGTGAGGAGTACGGTGGATATTCAACGTCAAACACGATCATTTGGCCCTATACAAGAGGAATCATAGGACCTATGGACCTGACTCCCAGATATTATCCCTCTTATTCAACACAGACAACGGTAGGTCAGCAGATGGCGATGAATATCGTATTTGAATGCGGTATTCCCTGTATGGCAAGTACACCTAACGAATATCTTACAGCTCCCGGATACCTTTTCTACAAGGGACTTCCCGCAGAGTGGGATCAGACCGAATATGTTGCGGGTTCACCCTCAACTTATACAGTTCTTGCAAGAAGAAGCGGAGATAACTGGTACGTTGGAGGACTTACCTCAAAATCTTCAAAGGTGACCTTCGAGCTTGACTTCCTTGAAGACGGATATAACTATACTGCCCTCATATTTAATGACGGTACCGGAAAATATGATCTCGTTACAGATTCAAAGGTTGTAAAGAAGGGCGATGAGCTTACCATGACTCTTGCAACCAACGGCGGATTTGCGATCAGACTTATCAGACAGGATGATGAAAACGCAATAAAGTCGATCACGGCTGATAAGACCGAAATAACAATGAAGTCAGGTGAAACACTTGAGCTTGCTGTAAAGCTTGCTCCCGAAAGCCTTGATTTCACAGACCTTTGTTGGACCACCTCCGATGAAAACGTTGTGATCGTAACAAGAGGAAGCATTACAGCGGTAAGAGGCGGAACTGCAACAGTAACTGCAAAGTCCTATACGTCCGACGCTAAGATCGAGTTCAAGATCACCGTTGAGGATAAGGGCGGCGTATCCCTTTCAAAGAATTGGAGCATTTTTGCACCCGTTTCCTCAAGCAAGTACGGATATACTGTAAAGGGTGAGGATAACATTGCCCTTCGTACTCTCACAGGTGATATCGCAGGCTCATTCAGAAACGTATTCTACACAAAGGCTCCCGAGGGAGATTTTGAGATCAAGATAAGGCTCAACGGACTTTTCGCTGACCTTATGCAAACAGGCGGAATCGTATTGTTCAGCCCCAGCGACAGATCCTCTGCAATTGCGGTAGCCAACAGATATTGCGACCCCGACGGAGACAATTATCCTCCCGCAAATTATTTCCAGTTCTATTCGGTAAACAACGGTACGTATTCCTATAAGACGCTGAGAACCATGGTTCTTCCAACCGCCTACGTTAAGCTTGTTGTAAAAGACGGAAGCTGCTATGCATACAGCAGCCATGACAATAAGACATGGACCGCCATTGGAACCTCAACAAAGATCAAGGCTCTTATGGAAAAGGACGACCTTTCAATCGGTATCTATGCATGCTCGGGAAGCGGCGGTGATATAATCGACGTAACCTTTGCAAACGTGTGGATAAATTCAGTGGAAGTGCCCGTGCTTCTTGTGGACGGAATTGATCCGACACTTGACGTAACACCCGACGTAACACCTGAGGTTACTCCCGATACAACTCCCGACACAACTCCCGAGGTAACACCCGTTCCCACAACTCCTTCTGTTCCTTCCACAGAAACGGGAGATACAAACGGACCGAATGCGGTGCTCATTGCGGGAATAGCAATAGCGGTTATTGCAGTTGCGGTGCTTGTATATGTTTTCGTGATCAAAAAGAAAAAATAAATAAAAGCTTGGACTTTTAAAACAAAAAAAGGCTGTCTCTTACGGGATAGCCTTTTTGAAGATTTAGTGTAATGGTTAAACGATATCGTTATGCTCGGAAAGGAGAGCGAGGGCTTGGTATTCCTCATAGCGGCGGTACTGACGGCGAAGCTCTTTCCTTTTTTGGTAAACGATAACTTCATTTGCAAAAACGTAAACGAGAATAAGCGAAATAAGAGCGATTGCTAACATAATTTTTCTCCTTTGTTATATTTATTTTCTTTACGGCTTTATTATATCAAGACAGCTGTCCCGTTTTTGGGACAATCAGCGGTTTGCGACAAAAAACAAAAAGGCAGGTAGAACATGAGCGACGTTTCCGAAAGAAAGAAAAGAACTATATGTGTTTATAATATTTTGAGAAAGCACACCGATGAGGATAATTCTCTTACCACCTCGGATATCCTTGCGCGTCTTTATGAGGATTACGGAATTGAAGCGGAGCGCAAGAGCGTATACGATGATATCGAGGTTTTGTGCTCCCTTGGCGCAGATATAGAGCTTACAAAGGGAAAGGGTGCGGGTTATAGGCTTCTTTCCCGTGAATTTGAGCTTTCACAGCTGAAGCTTCTTGTAGATACTGTGCAATCCTCAAAATTTCTCACGGAGGAAAAAAGCCGTGAGCTTATAGAAAAGATCTCATCCCTTGCTTCTCGTCATCAAGCCTCTGACCTTAAGCGCCACGTGTATATCTCGGGCAGAGCAAAAAGTGAAAACCGTGAGATATATTATAATATTGACTTGATAAACAGGGCAATAAACGATAAAAGGCAAATAAAATTCAAATATTTTAATTGGAACGAGAGGAAGGAAAAGGTTTTCAGACGCGGAGGAGAATATTACGTTCTCTCCCCTTGGGAAATGACCGTCAGCGAGGAGAAATATTATCTTATTGCCTATGATCCTGCAGCAGGAGTTCTCAAGCATTTCAGAGTTGATAAAATGGTGGGTGTCGAAGTTACCGACGAACCATCAAATTACAAGGATATAAAGGCAATAGAAAATGATCTTGGGGAGTATACGGGCAGAATGTTTGGAATGTTCGGCTCGGGCAAGGATGAGCTTGTTGTCATAAGAGTTCCAAACGAGCTTGCAGGTGTCATGATCGACAGATTCGGCACCTCGGTGTCAATGCTTCCCGATGATGAGGGATATTTCAATCTTGCTGTAAGAGTATGTCTCAGTCGACAGTTTTACGGATGGGTGTTTGGGCTTTCGGAAAATATAAAGATACTTTCACCCGATTACGTTGCAAAAGAATACGAAAAAATGCTTGAAAGCTCAATAAAGTCACAAAAAGCGTGAATTATTTTTCGTTGCGTTTTTGCAAATACTTATTTTTTGTTGCAAGTCCGCCTCTTAAGTGACGCTCCGCATGGTTGATGTCAAGTATCTCCCTCAAAGGCAGACAAAGCTCGGGGCAGACCCTTGGAAGTCTTTCGCTGATATCCTTGTGAAGGGTTGATTTGCTCACCCCGATGTATTTGGCAGCGCTTCTGATAGTGGCGCGGTTTTCGATTATGTAAGTGGCGGCTCGCTTTGCTCGGTCGCCGTAGTCCGGATTTTCTTCCATGTGACCTCCAATATATTGAAATTGGCAAATGCCATGTTTTAAGCCATTCAAGCAGAGGATGTCTTTTCTCCGCAGCGGTGCTTTTACAATATATGAATACAGTTTTTTAGATATTACGAATAAAGAAAATAATAGGGGAAATAATCAAAGCGTACCAAAGAAAAGGTACGCTTTTGTGCTATAAAAGAGTTTAACGGAGGTAACTGTGGTGGAAAATATGAAAATACATTATAAGGATTACGCAGAGGCGAGGGCGAAAAAATCAAATATCGTAGCAGATTGTGTAAAGGCGTTTACAGTAGGTGGAGTTATATGCACTATCGGGCAGCTTTTTAATGATTTTTACATTATTATGGGGGCAGAGGATAAGGATGCAGGAACGCTTGTCTCAGTGACCTTGGTGCTTTTGACGGCGATCCTGACAGGACTTGGCGTTTTTGATGATCTTGCAAAGGTAGGAGGAGCGGGAACACTTGTGCCCATAACAGGATTTGCAAATTCTGTGGTATCGCCCGCCATTGATAATAAAGCCGAGGGACTTGTTCTCGGGCTTGGAGCAAAGATATTCATAATCGCAGGTCCCGTAATTCTTTACGGCACTCTCGCAAGCGTCATTTATGGTGTTATATACTGGCTTATGACGATGTAGTTAAAAGAACAAAACCGCCTCCGATGGTAATCCAAAGGAGACGGTTTTATTCATATAATGTGCAGAGGCACAAATAAAATCGATATTAAAAACATTTTATTAAAATTCTTTGATACAAACTTTCTTATAAGAAGGTAAGTGCCTCTGCCGAAAATAAAGGTCAGAGGCACAAATAAAATCAATATTAAAAACAATTTACTAAAGTTCTTTGATCCAAACTTTCTTACAAGAAAGTTTGGTGGGGCTTAGGGTGAAACCCTAAAATCAGTAAGATCAAATCTTAGTTTTCGGGAATGCTGTAATGCTCGTCGTCGCCGTGAACGAATTTCATAGCGATGTCATTGTTTTGCTTGCCGAGGAGTGATTCAAGAACAACGATGGATTCGGTGGGATCGGAGGTCTTGTATCTCAGGTGGAGAACATCGCCTTCCTCAAGAGCGGAGTGATGTATTTCCTTTTTGTCAACGGACATAACAACGCAGGTTGGGGGCCAAAGTATGTCGCGTATCTCCTGACTGATAACGAAACAGCGTGCTTCCACCGTCATGTGTACGTCGGCAACGTAGAATTTTTTACCCTTTGCGGCGGTGTGTATCTTGTTTTCAATAATAACGTCGGATATATCAGTAATGCCTGCAAGCTCAACAACGATGTAAGCAAAAGCAGCACCGAGAGCTATAGGGATTATATTTGTGAGTCCCGAAAGAGCTTCAATAGAGAAAGTTATGGCGATAAGAGGAATTCTTGATGATGCAGCAAGGAAGGATGCCATGCCAACGACCACCAAAATGATCTCATATTTCTCGGGCATGAGTCCTGTAAAGATAAGTCCTTTGGCAGTAATTTCACCGACAAGAGCTCCGAAGGCAAGGGAGGGGACGAAGATTCCGCCTGTGATGCCCGCATTGTTTGCAAAAAGAAGGAGAACGGCACGGACAAGGAGGGAAAGTAGAAGGAGATAGACGGAGAAGTGGTGACCTTCAATTATTTCGTCGATAAGTCCATGTCCGGAATGAGTGAATTCCGAAGCGAAAAATCCTAAAATTCCGACGATCACGAATATTGAAACGATCTTTACAATAGCGGGACATTTTTTTAAGGTGTTGTTTATCAATTTGTTGATGACCTTGTAAAGCTGAGTAAATCCGAGAGCTACAAGTCCTGTGATGGTACCTACCGCCATTGCCGCAGGAAGATATTTGAGAGGAAGTATTTCGGAAAGAGTAAAGTGGAAAAGATGGGTGTTAAAATTAAAAGCTGAGCCGAGAAGCTCCATGGTCACGGCTGAGGAAAGAGTTGCCGTTGCCGCAGACATAAAGACGAGGGGAGAAAAACGGCGGTGTATCTCCTCAATGTAGAAAAGCAAACCGCTCATGGGAGCGCCCGTTGCGGCGGCAAAGCCTGCACAGGCACCGCCCGTCATGATATATTTGTCCCACGCCTTGTTTTTCTTGGCAAAAATATTTACAGTACCCTTGCCGACAGCACATCCCATCTGAACGCTGGGGCCCTCATTTCCAAGGGGGACTCCGCCGAAGAATGTGACAAGAGCGGAGATAAATACTCCAAAGGCACTTGCGATCCAATTAAAGGATACAAAGCCGCGGATAATGGTGATGGCAGTGGGAATTCCGCCGCCCTTTGCATCGGGAGCCACCTTAAGGATGAGGAAAGAAAGACAGCCTAAAAGTGCCATGCCGAGAATAAAAGGCAAAAGGAGCACAGGCTTTTCTCTCACAGAGGCGTAGATATCTCCCGAAAGAGAAATAACGTATGATGCGGATATCTTAAAGGCAAAGATCAAGAACCCTGTGAATATACCTGTCAGTGCTGAAAGTAAAAAACAGGGGATAAGCTTATTTTTTATTTTACTTAAATTGTTTTTCATATTTAATACCTCTTGGAAAATCAGTTGTCATCCTCGTATTTGGGAGTGATCTTGTAAAAGTCGAGGACGGGAAGAAGAACAAGAGCGGTGAGTCCCGCGGTGAATCCTCCGTTGTAGAGAACGAAACCTCCGTGAATACTCGCGGTGGAGGTGCATATGATTGCACAGAGGAAACCTGCAAGCACACCGATGCGGAAGCCGTATTTACCCGCAAAGGGACAAAGTCCTGTTGCAAAGGCAAGTCCGTTAATATATCCCTGAGTAGAAAGAGTCCACGGAATCTCGATTCCGATAATGGCGCAAAGAACACACACTACCACGGAAAGACAGATATAACCAAGGGCGATCGGAGCCACTGTTCTTGGCATCTGACCGTCAGCCGAGAAGGTCAGTGCGGCAAAGACAACTCCAACCGTTGCACCGGTGAAGCCTACACCGCTTGGAAGAAATGGGAATATTTCCGGTAAAATGAAAATGATGTTAAGGTAGGCAAGGATGCAAAGTCCGTAAACACCAATGTTGATAAGACATACGGGCATACCGAATTTATCAAGAAAGTCCGTTCCGTAACCAGTGCTTCGCAAAAGCTCCTTGTATCCGCGGAAGCTT
>JAZQRT010000159.1:0-10729 GCA_045629725.1 Eubacteriales bacterium
TTGCAAGAGTAATATTCTTTTCGTTGTAATCAAGCGACATACTTACTCCTCCAAAGTTTTATTGCTTCCATTATATCACAAATCGGCAGAGAAAACAATCTCTCTGCCGAAATTTGTCCGTGTGTCCGTAGGGGCGATTCATGAATCGCCCGTTATCGTTTCGAATGTTCTTGCGGGCGATTCGTGAATCGCCCCTACAAAATACAAACATCCTTATGAGAACGAGCGCAATCTGTCTTTTTTGTTTTGGGATTTTTGTTTTTTCGTGGAGAATGCTTTTTGAAAAAAGCACTCTCCCCGTACCCCACTTGCAAAAACTTTAATTAAAATATTTATATAATTGTTCTCATTGTCGGAGAAAAGAAGATCCCAAGATACACAAAGCATCTTGGGAGAAAAAATGAAAATTCTTTTATTAAAGTTTTTGAAGGAAGGGGTTCGGGGAGGAAGCTTTTTACAAAAAGCTTCCTCCCCGAGAAAAATCCCCTTAAAAAACTCAGATCTCAAAAAGAAGCTCGCCGTAGGAGGGGAAGGGCTTATGGCTTTCGGGAATGTAGGGCTCTGCCTCATCGGCTTTCTCGCGGAGCTCCTCCATTATGGGAAGAAGCACATCCTTGCAATACTCGGAAAGAACACGGCTGTCGGTAAAGCTGTTCATTTTCGCAACGGCATCGTCAAGCCTTGTAACCTTTTCATAAATAGCATCGGATGAGTTGGAAAGCTTAATGAGGATATCCTTTTCGGAAGCGCAGGGAACTCCAAGGTCGTTCTTTGTTTTAACTCCCGAGGCAAGCTCGGAGGTGTAGGAGTAAATTGAAGGAAGTATCTCCGTCTTTGCCATATCCGCCATGGTACGCGCCTCGATACGGAGAGTCTTGCAGTAATTTTCGATCATGATCTCCGTTCTGGAAACCACCTCAGTTGCGGAGAGAATGCCCATCTTTGTGAAAAGCTCGATGTTTTTCTTGCTTGACATATAGGGAATGGCGTCTGCTGCGGTACGCAAATTGAGAAGTCCGCGGCGCTTTGCCTCCTGCGCCCATTCCTCGGTATAGTTATTGCCGTTGAAAATTATGCGCTTGTGGGCAGTGAAATAATCCTTGATGATCCTCTTTGCCGCAACCTCGGGAGATTTTTTACCCTCAAGCTTATCGGCAAACTCGGAAAGCACCTCTGCCACCGCGGTATTCAAAATCGTATTCGTATCGGAAATGGACTGAGATGAGCCAACCATACGGAACTCAAATTTATTACCTGTGAACGCAAGGGGAGAGGTTCTGTTTCTGTCCGTTGTATCCTTCTGAAAATCGGGAAGAACGTGAACTCCCGTTTCCATCGTTGCTTTCTTCATGGGGGAATATTTTCTGCCGCTTTCAATACACTCAAGGATGGAGGTAAGCTCGTCGCCAAGATAGATTGAGATAATGGCAGGGGGTGCCTCACCTGCACCAAGACGGTGGTCATTGGATGCGGAAGCAACGGAAACTCGGAGGAGGTCCTGATGTCTGTCAACCGCGGTTATGACCGCAGTGAGGAAAAGAAGGAACTGCGTGTTTTCATAGGGCTTTGAGGAGGGGTCAAAGAGATTTTTTCCATTATCATCGCAAAGGGACCAGTTGTTGTGCTTACCGCTTCCGTTTACGTATTTGAAGGGCTTTTCGTGAAGCAGACAAACAAGTCCGTGGCGGTCTGCAACCTTTTTCATGATCTCCATGGTAAGCTGATTCTGGTCAGCGGAACGGTTGGAGGTGGTATATACGGGAGCAAGCTCGTGCTGAGCGGGAGCCGCCTCGTTGTGCTCGGTATGCGCAAAAATTCCAAGCTTCCAAAGCTCCTCGTTGAGCTCACGCATGAAGGATTTTACCTTGGGCTTGATGGCGCCGAAATAGTGATCGTCAAGCTCCTGTCCCTTGGGCGGAACCGCGCCGAAAAGCGTTCTTCCCGTGTGGCGCAGGTCCTTTCTCTGCATCCACTTTTCCTTGTCAACAAGGAAGTATTCCTGCTCAGCTCCCGTCATTGAAACAACTCTTTTTGCAGGATTGCCAAGGGAGGTAAGTACTCTTACAGCCTCCTTGGAAAGAAGCTCCGAGGAACGGATAAGGGGAGTTTTTTTGTCAAGAGTATCTCCGCTGTATGAGCAGAAGATGGTGGGGATACAAAGAGTATTGTCCTTTATAAAAGCATAGGAGGTAGGGTCCCAAGCGGTGTATCCTCTTGCTTCAAAGGTGGAACGAAGTCCTCCCGAGGGGAAGCTTGAAGCGTCGGGCTCTCCCTTTATGAGATATTTACCCTTAAATTCCGTAATGGCACTTCCGTCGGACTGGGGCTGAAGAAAGCTGTCATGCTTTTCCGCTGTGATACCCGTCATGGGCTGGAACCAGTGGGTAAAGTGAGTTGCTCCGTTTTCGATCGCCCATTCCTTCATGGCGTTGGCAACGGAATTGGCAACGGTTATGTCAAGGTCTTCACCCTTTGAAATTGTATTTTTAAGTGATTTATAGAAATCTCTCGGTATTTTTTCCTTCATTACCGCGTCATTAAAGACAAGACTTCCGAATATTTCTTTGATATTTGACATTTTTGTTCTCTCTTTTTTGCTATATTTTATATTTACCTTGAGATTATAGCCCTATGCTTTCCTTTTGTCAATAGTTTTTTTGATTTTCAAGCGCATAAATTGCAAAAAAATCGAGCATTTTTTATTTTAATGCCCGATTTTTTCTTATATTTACAAATTATTCATATTTTTTTATATTAATTTCATTATCATCTCACACAAAAGTACTCCGACTGACGCGCTTATAGCCACAACGGTGAGATTTTTGCATTTGATGGAAAGCGAAATTGCCGTTACAAGTCCAACCGATGCGGAAATGATATTGCCCGTTGCATAAAGAGCCGCGGGAAAGGTCATGGTGGTGAGAACGGTGTATGGTATGTAATACAGGAATGACTTGATAAAGGGATTGCGGATCTTACCTCGTATGAGGGAAAAGGGTATCACTCTTATAAGGTAGGTTGAGCCTGCAAGAAGCAAAAGATATGTAAAAAACTCACGGGTATCCATTACTCATCCTCCTTTACGGGAAACACAAGCGCGCCGAATACTGCCGATATCACGGCGCAAAGGCTTATGGCAATTCCGCTTGAGATATCACGAAGATAGGGCAGATAGTAAAATGCCGCACTCAGGGCGATGGTGAAAAGCACAACACCCAAAAGAGGCTTCTCCTTTGTAACGGGAGGCACCACCACTGCCACGAACATGGCGTACATCATAATACAAAGGGCGCTCATGACGATCTCGGGGAGCACGTTTCCCACAACGGCGCCAAGGAGAGTGCCCGAAGCCCAACCAAGCCACGGCATTGTGGCAAGTCCTATAAAATAGCTTCTTGAAACCGAATCCCGACTCACCGCCACGGCAAATATCTCGTCGGTTATGAAAAATCCGAGAAGGGGGCGGAATATGCCCTTGAATTTCTCATCGGTCTTTTGGGAAAGCGATACTGCCATGAAGGAGTACCGTATATTTATGGTAAGCTGTGACACCAGCATTGGAACGTATTGTCCCGGAGACGTCATGACACCTATCCCCGCAAGCTGACCTGCCGAGGTGAGAGTGGTCATGGAGATAAGAAGCGCCTGCCACCAATGAAGCCCTGCGGATATCGCCATGATTCCAAATCCAAAGGATACGGAAAGATATCCAAGTCCTATGGGTATGCCGTCAAAAAGTCCTCGGGTATAGTTACTTTTCATTCAATTACCCTCCCAATTTTTCATTTCAAAGGCTATTATATCACCGCCGCAGGATTTGTCAAGGTATGGAGAGGAAAACCCTATTGATTTTTTTGTTTTTTTGTGATATAATGATTTTTAGTGTAACAATAGGTTGACATTGGGAGGCTATTATGATACTTGCTCTTGACGTGGGAAACACCTGTACGGTCATTGGATGCTTTAAAGGCGGCGACCTTGTTTTTAAGGCGTCGATCGAAAGCGCAAGGTCTAAAACCGAATACGAATATGCCGCCACCTTTCACAGCATCGTTTCCATGCACGGAATAGGCAAGGAGGATATCACAGGCGCAATAATATCATCAGTCGTACCCAAGCTTACACTCACTCTGAAAAAATCACTGAAGCTTGTATTCGGCACTGAGGCGCTCATCGTTGGACCGGGGATCAAAACAGGTGTAAAGCTCCGTTGCGACGATCCTGCATCGGTTGGAGCTGACCTTGTTTGTGCATCAGCCGCAAGCAGCTTGTATACCCCTCCCTGTCTTATAATCGACATGGGAACTGCCACAAAAATGATATACATAAATTCAGCAGGCGAATTTGAAGGTGTGGTTATTACCGCAGGTATTGGAATATCCCTTGACGCCCTTATAAAATGCACCTCTCAGCTTCCGGAGGTAACTCTTGAAGCTCCGAAAAGGATCGTAGGCAAAAACACGGCGGACAGTATCCGCTCGGGCGCAATTTACGGCAGCGCCGCCATGCTTGACGGAATGATCGACAGGATCACCGCGGAAACGGGCGGAAATCTGAATGTCATCGGTACCGGTGAGCAAATATCTCTCGTTGCTGCTTACTGTAAGCATTCATTCCACATCGACGAAAATCTGCTCCTTAAAGGGCTTAATATAATTTATAATAAGAACGCTTCTATTAAGGGAAATTTTCATAAATAATACGGCACCGTATTAAAATAAAAATGCGTTGTATCACAAACGGTGAACGACAGCAAGGAGGAAAAAATTATGAATTCACAGGCAAAAAGACAGAAGACCGAGACTATCACCATTGCGGCGATACTTACGGCGCTCGTGTTTGTATTCCAGATGATGGGATCATTCATCAAGCTCGGACCGTTCTCCGTATCTCTTGTACTGGTACCCATCGTAATCGGCGGCGCGGTACTTGGTGAAAAGATAGGTGCATGGCTTGGACTCGTATTCAGCATTACGGTATTTGTAAGCGGAGATGCTGCAGCATTCTTGGCGATCAACATTCCGGGAACCATAATTACGGTTCTTTTAAAGGGTGTTCTTTGCGGATATCTCTCAGCGCTTACTTATAGGCTTATCGCAAAGAAGAACAAATACGTTGCGGTTTTTGCCGCAGCAGTTGTATGCCCCCTTGTAAATACGGGCATCTTCTTCGCAGGATGCTTCCTTTTCTTTATGGAAACACTTGCAGAGTGGGCGGCGGGCTTCGGACTTGAGGGTCAGACTGTCAAGTATATGTTCGTCGGTCTTGCGGGCGGAAACTTCCTTTTCGAGCTTGGAACGAACCTTATTCTCAGCCCCATGATCGTAACAATTTTGAATATTTTAAAAAAGAACAAATAAAATCCAAGGGGATGTAAAAAAATCGTACTGACTTTTTACAGCCCCTTTTCCTTTTACAACTTTTTCTTGCCCATCAAATAAAAAATACAAAAGAGCCATTGATTTTACATATTCTTTGTGTTATCATAATAGTAGTAATATATGATTATGTTTCGGGAGGCACTTATGATATACGTTATGACAGGTCTTAAAGGCGACTATAAAAAATACCTTGAGCTTAAGGATAAAATACTGCTTAAAAAGTCCGATGATCTTTTTTTGCTTGGCGGAATTTTAGGGGGAGCGGGCGGACTTGATATCCTTCTTGATGCCATGGGAGCAGAAAATATCTTTCCTGTTGCGGGTAAGGATGAGCTCGCGGCGCTGAAATATCTCGATTTTCTTAAAAATAATGATAAAAGTCAGGACGAGAATATGAAAGCGGAGCTTGCTCGATGGTTCCGTTCGGGAGGCTATCCCACGGCTGAGGCATTTTTGAAGCTTGACGAGGAAACAAAGGACGCTGTGATCGACTACCTCAGAGAGGATTTCACTCTTTTTGAGGAGCTTGAAGGCGGCGGCGAGGAATTCGTCCTTGCATATGCAGGTCTTGGCGATTTTGACCCCGACCGCGAGCTTGATGATTACACCCCCGAGGATCTGACAAACGGCGACTACACTCCCAACTGCTATTTTGACGAAAAATATATCCTTTGCGGTAATCTTGCGGACTTCGAGCCTGAGGAAGACGGCTTTGAGAACAAGATATACAAGAGCGAAAACGTGATCGTCCTCAACCACGCGCTGAATACCGCGCCCTGCTGCATAAGACTTGGTGATCTTAAGGAGTATTATGCGGATTAAGCTCCTTACGCTGCTTCTTCTTTGCCTTGTCCTGACGTCCTGCTCCTCGGGAGCTGAGCTATGTCCCCTTGATGATTACAGCGTAAGATATAACGAAAACGCCGAAGACTTCGGGTTTAAAAAGATCTCCCTTTCCCCCTCGGATTCGGGAGTTTGCGGATTTGCGGCATTTGACGGTCTTTTTATCGTTTGCCTTTGTGTCACGGAGGAAGGATATATATATTCCGCCGATATCAGTACGGGCTCGGAATATTCAAAGCTTATCTCTCAAGATGAAACCGAATTTGAGAAAGCCCTGCTTTCTGCCGCATACCTCGTTTCTCCGCTTTACCTTGAGGAGCCCTCGGAGGAGGATATTTCAAAAATAGCGGGAATGATACTTGCCGCCTTGAAGGAAGCAAAGACCGTCACTCCCCAAAAAGGAATGTCCCTTTCGGGAAAAATGACCTCCAACGGCGGATTTGAGTTTGAGGTAAATCTCGTTTGATGCTTATAATAAAATAATAAAAAGGATGACCGTAAAAGCCACAGGGTCATCCTTTTAAATTTGCGGGAAACAGTTCAGGGGGTATTGCAAATCTTACAAAAGATTTCTTTTCGGCAGGACGGAACCCTATACATAAAACAAAAACGGTATGTAAATGCTCGTTTTGAGCCGTTTACATACCATTTTCATTCCTAACCCGCCGTGCCGTGTAAGTCGGAATTACAGAACCCTGTTACTCCAGGGCGGTGTCCTCTCCATAACTTTGTACTCCCATCGTCCCTTGGCAACCGTGACAAAAGCAGGGCTGCGGGGGAGGTCTGCATTCCCATATACGGAAGTCCGGACTCCTTTAATCTTTTGTGGGCTCCAATTACCGACAAATCACAAACAAAGCAGGAAACAAACCTTGTTTTTTCGCGGAGCTTTATTATTATATTTCGTCCGCTTCAAAATTATTCAACGTCGTGGTCGATCTCTCCGAAAAGTTCTGCGTCAAAAATATCAGCGATGCGCTCAAACTCATCGTCATCGTCGATGGTGAGAAGCACGTCTTCTCCGTCCTCTTCCTCAAGCTTAAGGATTACATATTCGCCTTCCTCGTTGTCAGCAACGGGAACGAGCGCCATGTAAGTTACGCCTTCGATATCAAGTGAAAGAAGAAGCTCGAAATCGCTCTCAACTCCGTTTTCATCTGTAAGTGTGAAGATCTGAACCTCTTCTTCACCGAGAGCTTCGCCGTTCTTGATTTCTTCTGTCATAATTATTATCTCCTAAAATCATTTCATTATTTGTGCTGATTGTATTTTAACCCATTTTTTATATTTTGTCAATGGCTTTTTGTGAAATAAAGTATGCAAATAAATTATTATTTTAATTATCAAAAATACATAAATCCTCTTGACTTCCATGGAAAAAGGTTGTATACTAATTCTGAGTAAAAATAACTTCCGTTAATAGATTGGGGGTATTCGTGCCCCTGTCCATAAATAACGACCGACAGAATAAACGCAATCAATATAAACCCCTTTTTATTAAAGTTTTTTGATCTAAACTTTTTTACAAAAAAGTTTGGTGGGTTTTATGGCGATGCCCTAAAACAATAAATATACATAAAAATAATTAATTTAAAAAATAGGAGGCGCGAAATGTCAACCAAAATACGCAGAATAGGTGTGCTCACATCCGGAGGAGACGCGCCGGGAATGAATGCATGCGTCAGAGCTGTAACCCGTACGGCTATTGACAACGGAATTGAAGTTGTCGCAATTTATGAAGGATACAAGGGACTCATTGAGGGAAATCTTAAGGTTTTCGGAATGCGTGACGTATCGAACATTATTAACCAGGGTGGTACCAAGATATATACTGCACGCTCCGCACTTTTCAAGACCGACGAGGGACTTGAGATAGCTGCAAAGCGTTGCCGTGACAACGGAATTGACGGTATCGTAGCGATCGGCGGCGACGGAACATTCAGAGGAGCAACTGACCTTACAAGAAAGGGAATTCCCTGTGTTTGCGTTCCCGGAACTATCGATAACGATATTGCCGCAACTGATTATACTATCGGTTATGATACAGCGATGAACACAGCAATACAGATGGTAGACCGCCTTCGTGATACCTGCGAGAGCCATTTCAGATGCAACGTAGTTGAGGTTATGGGACGCCGCGCAGGATATATTGCCCTCAACGTAGGACTTGCAACAGGTGCTTCACAGATCGTTTGTAAGGAAATCCCCATCGACGAGGAAAGAATGTACGACGAGATCACAACAGGTAAGCGCAGAAGCAAGAGAAACTACATCATCATGGTAGCCGAGGGTGTTGAGGGATATGCTGAGGCTATTACTGAAAAGATTCAGGAGCGTACGGGTATCGAAACAAGATTTACAAGACTCGGTCACGTTGTAAGAGGCGGATCACCCACAGTGAGAGACAGAGTTATCGCATCACAGATGGGTACCGAGGCTGTAAGACTTCTTATGGAAGGCAAGGAAAACCTTGTTGTATGCTTCAAAAACGAGAAGATCACGTCAATGGATATCGAGTATGCCCTTGCCCTTGATAATCTTTATAAGGGAAAGTGGACCGCGGCAGATCTTATTTCAAGATTTGACGCTGAAACCATTCAGGGTATGCAGAAATACTGCGACGATAAGAAGAAGGAATTCGTGGATCTGTACGAGCTTGCGATGAATATCTCTCGTTAAGACTTGTTCTGCCAAAATCGGAAGAAATATTATTTTTAAAGGGGGGCGTTTTATATGCTGATGACTGTTTATTCAGCCGGTACCGAGGGTATTGACGGATATATAATAAAGGTTGAATGCAGTGTTATGAAGCGCTTCCCCGCATATAACGTTGTCGGACTTCCCGACAATGCGGTAAAGGAATCAAAGGAAAGGATACGCAGTGCTGCGGAGCATAGCGGATTCCGTTTTCCCGATGATGAAATTCTCATAAATCTTGCGCCTGCCGATAAGAAAAAGACGGGGACGTCCCTTGATCTGCCGATCTTGGTTGGAATTCTGACGGCGGGCGGACTTATCCGCGCAGAGCTTAAGGACAGCTGCTTCATCGGAGAGCTTTCGCTTTCCGGAGAGATACGCGCGGTAAGGGGAGTTCTTTGCATGTGTATTGCCGCCAAAAACAGCGGTATTAAAAAGGTCTTCGTTCCCAAGGATAACGCTCACGAGGCATCTGTGGTGGACGGCATCGAGGTATACGGTGTTTCAAGCGTGGACGAGCTTGTTGACCACCTTACCTGCGGAAAAATGATATCTCCCACTGTGTTTGAAAGGGCGGATTTTATTGCGGGGACTTATTCTCAGATCCCCGATCTTTCCGACGTAAAGGGTCAGCTTTTTGTTAAAAGAGCATTGGAGATCGCCGCTGCGGGAGGGCATAATATTCTTATGATAGGACCTCCCGGCACGGGAAAGAGCATGCTTGCCAAAAGGCTTCCGGGAATTTTGCCGCCTCTTACCTTTGACGAGGCGCTTGAAACGACGAAGATATATTCATCGGTGGGACTCATTCCCTCGGGAAAATCCATCGTAACGAGGCGTCCCTTCAGATCGCCCCACCACACCATGTCGCCTGTTTCCTTGACGGGAGGCGGAAGCGTGATAAAGCCCGGAGAGGTGTCCCTTGCAAACAACGGAGTGCTTTTCCTTGACGAGCTTCCGGAGTTTGGTAAATCCGTAACGGAAACACTGCGCCAGCCCCTTGAGGACAGAAAAATAACCATAACAAGAGCATCGGGACATTTGACTTTCCCTTCAAATTTCATGCTTGTTTGCGCTATGAATCCATGTAAGTGCGGATATTACGGTCATCCGAAGATAAAGTGTACTTGCCGTCCCGAGGAGATAAGAAAGTATATGTCAAGAATAAGCGGACCGCTTCTTGATAGAATCGATATACAGATCGAGGTTCCCGCCCTTGATTTTGACGATCTTTCAATGACTGCCGTTCCGTCGGAGGATAGTAAGACCGTCAGAGACAGAGTTGTTGCGGCAAGGGAGCTTGCACAGAACAGGTTTAAGTCCATCGGCAAGAATTCAAAGTGCAACGCGGAGCTTGATACCACGGAGATAAGAAGATTTTGTGAGCTTGACGACGCCTGCCGTGACGTTATGCGTATGGCTTACGATAAATTCGGTATCTCTGCAAGAGGGTATGACAGAATACTCAGACTTGCAAGGACGATCGCCGACCTTGACGGTAATGAGAGAATATCGGCAGATAATATTGCAGAGGCTGTCCAGTACCGTACCCTTGACCGAAAGTATAAAGAAGTATAAAGGCTTTATGCAGGGGAACTTTTTTGAAAAGTCCCCCTGCACACCTTTTGCAAAGAAGCTTTTCCGAAAGGCTTTAACGTCCTGCCTCAAAAGATTTAAAAAAGGGATTTTTACAGAAAAAAATATCTTTTTTAAGGTTTTTGATACGGAATGTTACATAAAATGTGAGGATTTTTGTTTTAAGGCGTTTATAGACGCACATATTAAATTTATATAAAACCTTTTTTATT
>JAZQRT010000160.1:0-21345 GCA_045629725.1 Eubacteriales bacterium
CCTTAACGAATCTGACATCTTCGACAACTGTTGCGTGAGAACCGTGAGTTTCTTCCCATGTTTCTGTAGCGAGGAAGTGATAAAGATCACCGTCATCGTAAGAATACTGCATTTCTTTTCTTTCAACGTAAGCGTTTTCGAACTTATCTGTAGGGCTGAATGTCTTTTCGATTACTGCTCCTGTGATAACGTTTCTGAGCTTTGTACGAACGAAAGCTGCGCCCTTTCCGGGTTTAACGTGCTGGAACTCGATAACCTGAAGTACGTTTCCCTCCATCTCAAATGTTACACCATTTTTGAAATCGCCGGCAACTACCATAATTTTATATCCTCCGTGAAATAAATAATATTATTTTTAAATTTAATTGTCACACCCAAGCGCGGGTAAATGACTCGTCAATATATTCTACACTATTTTCCGTAATTTTTCAAGGGGTTTGTGAAATTTTCTGAAAAAATATATAATTTTGATTTAATAAAAATTCCCACCCCCGAAGGAGTGGGAAAGGGATTTAAATCAAATCTTGTTAATCTTTGAAATTAAGCTCCGATTTTTTAGAGGAAACAAAAGCCATTCCGAAAAGTGCAAATGTTGCAAGGATGATTGCATATACGGTACTGTCACCTGTAGATGGATCGTCGGGCTCATTGGGGTCATCAGGTTCATCGGGATCATCCTGTGCAGCTTCAACAACGTCAATAGTCAAGGTATACTGATTTTCTTCAAGGAAGAATGCCTTTTTATCTGTTGAATATGTTTCTACCTGTACTGTTTTTCCGTCAGCAGAGAAGTAAAGCATAGTAACAAGACCAACACCGCCTTGAGCTTTATCAACTCCTTGAGGATCTATGAGCATCTGTGTTACCGTGTTGCCGTTTTCACCCTTTGTCTGTGTTGTTACAACGTAGTCGCAGGGGTCATGTCCGGAAAGAACAAGAACGATGTTTTTATGCTTCTTCATAAGCTTATCCCACATATGGTCGCCGTTATTGTTTGAGCTTGAGCTGCTTGTGGGAGGACAAACGTCACCGGAGTCGAGAGTTGTACCGTCACGGTAGAGATATGCGTGCGTTGTGATGATAACATTGTGGTTGGGATGTGCCTCAATTATCTCGCTTGCCCAATTGAGAATGTTGTCGTTTGCGCCGTAATCGAGTGTAAATATAAGGTATTTGATATCACCGACTATAAGCTCCTGCCAGCTGTTGAAGATGGTTGATCCGTAGTAACCGCCAAGAGTGTCCTTGTAATCGTCAAGAGGGAAGTAGTTGTTCATTGTGGCAGTTGTATCATGGTTACCGCGTACAAGAGAGTAGGGAACAACACCGTTGAGTCTTGTGATGTTCTGCTTTGCAAGTTCCCATTCTGCCGTTGTACTGTTATTGGTAATGTCACCAAGACCCATGACAAATTTGATCTTCTTTTGTTCCACGTTATTAAGTACCCAGTCATAAAGAGCGGTATATTTGTCGGGGTAGTTCAGCGAAAGGATCTGAGTGTCACCGATAACCGCAAAGGAGTATGCATAATCCTGAAGGGGATCCTTTTCAGTGAAATACGTTGACTTGAACTTTGCATCATATCCGTTTCCGCTCTTATCGGGGATTGTCTGAGGAGCTGTAATGCCGTCAAGCTCGTAAAGGCAAATAAGCTCGTTCTTACCCGCGCTTTCAACGTCAGCCTTGATCTCGTCTGCTGTACGTGCATCGGAATAAATAGCAAAATTCTTGATTCTGCCTTTAAAATACTGTTCATTTCCGCTTCTGAGGTCACCGCCGAGAATGTGGAAATCGTTAGATATAGCCTCGGGTACGGTTTTGGTCAGTGTTTGAGCAAGCTTACCGTCAATATAACAGCTCAATGTTTCCGAGTTTTCACGCACGATGGCAATATGTACCCATTTACCTGTGTATACATTTACCGTATCGAAAACGTAGCTGTAGGCTTTACCTTCCGCATCGGTAATATACAATCTGGGTGAGCCATTGGAGTATATTTCAAAGTTTACGCAAGGAGCTGTAACGTTGTAGTTACCGAAGATAACGCCTCCGCGGTCAGCAAAATTATAGGTTTTCGGGAAATATACAGTAGCTTCGATTGTATTGATAGGAGTATCAATTTTTTTCACAAGCTTGTAGGGTTCATTGGTAAAGGTCATACCGCCTGTTTCTTCTACATCAGGTTCAACCTCTTCAAGAAGATTTCCGCTGTAAATAAGATCCTTGTCATTTGGTGAAAGGTCTTCAAGACAGCTCGTATTTGCTTCTGTAAAGTCATAAGCAACAAGGATATTAGCATCATCAAGAGCAACATTTTCCATATCTGCCTTGATTTCGTCCTCAGTTCTGATATCGGAGTAGATAGCAACGGAGGAAAGCTTGGTATTCTGGAGCCAGCGCGCGTTTGCGGAACGCAGGTCGCCGCCGATGCAAAGAACGCCTGTTTTGCTCATATCAACTTCTGTCAGGGTGGCGCTTATCGTCTGTTTAAGCTCACCGTTGATATAGCAGTATGCCGTTGTATCATTATAAGTGATAGCAACGTGAGTCCATTTTCCTGTACGAAGGTCAATTTCATCAAACGCTATACGCTTACCGGATGCACCGTAACCAAGCCAAAGGAAGGGGTTTCCGTTTGTGCGGATCTCAAAGCCGTAGCTGTTTGTTGATGAGCTCTTATAGTTACCTGCAATTACACCCAGCTGAGTGGCGGGTGCATCTTTGTCTACGTTTACCCATGCCTCATAGGTGTGGGGATGCTTTTCAAGAGCTGTTGATGTGCGGTAAAGCTCGTCAACTGCAAATGTAATGCCGTTTTTCTCTTTTTTAAGAGTATTTCCTGTGTAAGTAAGGTCTTTTCCGTTGGGAGAAAGGTCCTTAAGGCAACCTGTATTCGCCTCCGTAAAGTCATAAGCAACGAGGATATTATCGTCATCAAGAGCAACACTTTCCATATCTGCCTTGATCTCGTCTTCGGTTCTGATATCAGAGAAGATAGCAACGGAAGAAAGCTCTGTTTTCTGGAGCCAGCGTGAGTTTCCGCTTCTGAGGTCGCCGCCGATGCAGAGTACACCCGTTTTGCTCATGTCAACTTCTGTCAGGGTGGCACTTATCGTCTGTTTAAGTTCACCGTTTACGTAGCAATATGCCGTTGTATCATTATAAGTGATAGCAACGTGGGTCCACTCTCCCGTGCGGAGGTCAACGTCTGTAAATGATATGCGCTTACCTGATGCGCCGTAGCCAAGCCAAAGAAATGGGTTTCCGTTTTCGCGTATCTCAAAGCCGTAGCTGTTTGTTGAGGCGCTCTTGTAGTTACCTGCGATTACACCGAGATTAGAAGCGGGAGCGTTTTTGTCTACGTTTACCCATGCTTCATAGGTATGGGGATGCTTTTCAAGAGCCGTTGATGTGCGGTAAAGCTCGTCAACGGCAAATGTAATACCGGCTTTTTCGTCTGCATTTGCACAAAAAGCAAACGCGGCAAATACTGATAGAACGATCAATGAAATGCAAATTATTTTTTTCATGATGATACTCCTTTTAAATTAAATTGTCGAAGAGCTTTTGAATCTGTAAATTATAAAATGTTCCACGTTTATCTTCTTCTTGGTGGTGCTGAGTGAATGGAAGTGCCGTTTATACTTTCAAATGCTTCTGTTACTGCCTCGTTAAAGGTGGGGTGTGGGCGCATGACCTTGAGCATATCATCAGCTGTAAGACCGTTTGCAACAGCCGTTGAAAGCTCGGAGAGCATATCCGTTGCGCGCTCACACATGAGTGCTGCCCCAAGCACCTTACCCGTTTCGGCATCGGTCACAAGCTTAATAAATCCGCGTTCACCCTCGGCAATTATGGTCTTGCCATTGGAGTGCATGAGCACCTTTCCTGTTTTATAATTGATACCCTGTGCTTTAGCCTCGTCCTCGGTGATTCCGATGGCGGCAATTTCGGGTGTGGTGTAGATACAAGAGGGAACAAGAGAAAGATCAATGTGACATTCACCGCCTGCGATCTTGTCCGCAACGAAGATACCCTGAGCGGAAGCAAGATGAGCAAGCTGGATCTTACTTGCTGCGTCACCTATCGCTCGGACGCCTTCCATTGAGGTGCGGAATTCATTGTCAACCACCACTCTGCCTCTTTCTGTTTCAATTTCAACACCTTCTCCGAAAAGACCTTGGGTATTGGGGCGACGTCCGATGGCAACGAGTACACGCTTACCGACCGCCTCTCCTGTTTTACCCTTTGCCTCGTAGCAGCACTTCATTGTGCCGTGATCATTTTTGATGATCTCGGTTACTTTTGCACCGGTATTTATCTTAACTCCGCGCTTTTTAAGTATCATTGAAAGGTTTTGCGAAATTTCTCTGTCAAGAGTGGGCAAAACTCTGTCCATCGCCTCAATAACCGTTACTTCGGTGCCGAGAGCTGCGTAAACGGATGCAAATTCCATTCCGATAACACCGCCGCCGATGATTATAAGAGAGTCGTCGTATTTGACTTCGCCCTCAAGAAGCTCGTCGCTTGTTATAACGCCCTCGAGATCAAGTCCCTTGATGGGGGGCTTTGCAGGTGTGGAGCCTGTGGCAATAACGATATTTTCCGCGGTGTGTTCCACGCCGTCAACAGTTACCGTGCCATTGCCTGTAATAACGCCCTCGCCTCTTATAAGGGTGATACCGTTAGCGGTAAAGAGTGATTCAACGCCTGTGCGGAGCTTTGTTACAACACCGGACTTGTACTCGTGTATTTTGTTGAAATCAAAGGATGCACCCTCAACGTTTATTCCGTATTTTTCGCATTTTTTGATTTCCTCATAAAGCTCTGCGGAATGAAGAAGCGCCTTTGTGGGAATGCATCCTCTGTTGAGGCATGTTCCGCCAACGTCACGCTTTTCAACGATTGCCGTTTTCAGCCCCTTATGAGCCGCTTCAATGGCGCATACGTATCCGCCGGGTCCTGCGCCGATTACTATAAGATCAAATTGAGCCATTATATTTCCTTTCATGTTTTCTTTTTTAGGGCTTCTCCCTAAGACTCACCAAACTTTTTTGTAAAAAGTTTGGATCAAAAAGCTTTAATAATGGAGAAATTTATTCATATCCTTTATTAAAGCTTTTGGAGATCCAAAAGAACCTTTTTACAAAAAGGTTCTTTGGTGGGGTATGGGGCAACACCCCATGAAACAATAAATCTAATTAAAATTCGTATTTAAGAACGGGAGTTCTTGCGGCTCTTACCTCATCAAGACGTCCCACGGGAGTGGATACAGGGGCATTGTGAAGTGCCTCTGCGTTTTCATAGGCAAGATTATAAAGCTCACGGAATACTTCAACCGCTTCGTCAAGAGTTTCCTTGGATTCTGTTTCGGTGGGCTCGATCATGAGAGCCTCGTGAACGATGAGAGGGAAGTACATTGTGGGCGGGTGTATACCGCGGTCAAGAAGTCCTTTGGCAATATCAAGAGCGGAAACGCCTGTTTCCTTATGGAGCTTATCAAGTGACATAACGAACTCGTGCATACAAGTAACGTCATAGGGCATTGTGTAAAGGTCCTTAAGACGAGCCATCATGTAGTTTGCATTGAGAACAGCGTTTGTTGATGCCTCGGTGATACCCTTGCGGCCAAGAGTCATGATATATGCAAGAGCCTTGAGTACAACGAGGAAGTTACCGCCAAATGCCTTAACTTCACCGATAGAATTTTCTGCCTTTGCGGAAACGTAGCCCTTATCTGTTAAAGTGGGGCAGATTCCGGGAAGGAATGGACGGAGGAATTCCTTGCATCCGACGGGACCTGAACCGGGACCGCCGCCGCCGTGAGGCGTGGAGAAGGTCTTATGGAGATTGATGTGGATAACGTCAAATCCCATGTCACCGGGTCTTACAACGCCCATAACAGCGTTGAGGTTTGCACCGTCATAGTAGCAAAGACCGCCTGCATCGTGGACTGTTTTTGTGATTTCAAGAATGTTTTTATCAAAAACACCGACAGTATTGGGGTTTGTGAGCATAAGTCCGGCGGTATCCTCACCGACTGCGGCGCGCAGAGCATCAAGATCAACGCAGCCCTCGGAATTAGAGGGGATATTTACGATGGTAAATCCGCACATGACCGCAGAAGCGGGGTTGGTACCGTGAGCGGAGTCGGGAACGATGATCTTTGTACGATTTGTCTCACCCTTTGATTCAAGGTAAGCCTTGATAAGGAGAAGTCCTGTAAACTCACCGTGAGCACCTGCCGCTCCCTGCAGTGTAACAGCGTCCATGCCGGAAATAGCAGCGAGGTATTCCTCGGTTTTTGCAAGGACCTCAAGACAGCCCTGAACAGCGTAGTCCGGTGCCTTGGGATGAACCTTTGTAAATCCCTTGAGGGATGCCATTTCTTCGTTTATCTTGGGATTATATTTCATCGTGCAGGAGCCAAGAGGATAAAATCCATCGTTTACTCCGTGAACGCGCTTAGCGATCTCGGTGTAGTGGCGGGAAAGCTCATTTTCGGAAACGTGGGGAAGATTCAGCTTTGTTGTACGTTTTTTATCTTCGGGTATTTCATATACAGGCACGTCGGGAGTGGGAACTATACAGAGCCCCTGACCTTCGTTGCCGCGTTCAAATATAAGCTTCATTGTGCAATTACCTCCCCGATAATTTTAACAGCCCTGTCGATCTCGTTCTTGGTAACAAGCTCCGTTGTGCAGAAGATAACACCCTTTTCGGTAGGGTATCCGCCGAGGATACCGTTTTCTTCAAGCTTTGCAAGAACTTCTTCGGTTTTTGGCATATTTACTGTAAATTCGTGGAAAAATTCCCCTTCAAATACGGGAGAAACTCCGATCTTTTCAAGCTCGGAAGCAAAGTAATGAGCCTTGCTCATTGAGCTTACTGCCACTGATCTGAGACCCTCTGCACCCATAGCCGACATATAAACGGCTGCAGTCAGAGCACAAAGAGCCTGATTGGAGCAAATGTTGGAGGACGCTTTTTCGCGGCGGATATGCTGTTCTCTTGCCTGGAGAGTGAGCACGAATCCGCGGTCGCCGTTTTTGTCAACTGTCTGTCCCACGATTCTGCCGGGCAGCTTTCTTGCCATTTGCGATCTTGCTGCCATGAATCCGAGATAAGGTCCGCCGAATGCGATGGGCATACCCAGGGGCTGACCCTCGCCAACTGCAATATCAGCGCCGCATTCCGCAGGAGTTTTCATAATTGCAAGAGCAATGGGGTTACAGTTCATAATGTATTTCGCGCCCGATGCGTGAACGATATCTCCGATCTTGTCCGCATCCTCGAAAATACCGTAGTAGTTGGGAGTCTGGAGGATAAAGCAGGCGGATTCGGGAGTAAGTGCAGACGAAAGCGCTTCAATATCGGTCTTGCCGTCCTTTTCGGGAATGACGATAACCTCAGCTCCGCTTCCGTAACAATATGTTTTGAGGACCTTGATATATTCGGGGTTAACGGTTTCGGAAACGAGAACCGTGCTTCTTTTTCTTTCACGGCACATAGCGGCAGCTTCTGCGGTTGCCGTTGCGCCGTCATATACCGACGCATTTGAAACGTCCATGCCTGTGATGGAGCAGATCATGGTCTGGTATTCAAAAATAGACTGAAGGATACCTTGGCTTATCTCCGCTTGGTAGGGTGTGTAAGCGGTAACGAGCTGTTCCTTGTTTACAACACTCTTAACAATCGCGGGAATATAGTGATTATATGCGCCAACACCACGCAAAATCGTCTTAAAAATTACGTTTTTGTCAGCAATTTCATTTATTTTCTCCGAAACCTCGATCTCGGAAAGACCCTCGGGAATGGGTGCTCCTCCTTTAAGAAGCATCTCCTCGGGTACATCGGCAAATAAATCCATAATATCGGCAACACCAACGACCTTCAGCATTGCTTCTCTTTCGGATTTACTGTTCGGAACATAACTTCCCATATTTATAAATTACCTTTCTGTATTTTTGTGGTGAATCCCTGTGAAAACAAAATTTAAAAAAGGGAAAACCTAAAGGTTTTCCCGTAAAAACCCTTAATATTTTGCTAAAAAGGATTCAAAAATTCAAATTATTCGCTGATAAGTGCTTCGTATTCTTCAGCAGTAAGGAAATCAGCCTCAGCGCTGATATCAGCAACCTTAATGAGCCAAGCCTCGTAAGGAGTTTCGTTAATAAGCTGAGGAGCGTCAAGAAGCTCTTCGTTTACAGCCTCAACGGTACCGGAAATGGGAGAGTAAACGTCGGAAACAGCCTTAACGGATTCAACGTCTGCAAAGGATTCTTCAACTGTAACTGTGTCGCCTTCCTGGGGAAGATTTACGTAAACGAGGTCGCCAAGCTCGCTCTGAGCAAAGTCTGTAAGACCAACGTAAGCTGTGCCGTCATCGTTTTTCTTAACCCATTCATGTGATTTTGTGTAAAGTAATGTCTTTGGGATGTTCATAATAGACCTCCGAAAAAATTATTATATTTATTATTTTAATAGGAAACTATCTCATAACGTTTCCTTAAAGCTCTTAGGTGTGTGAGATAAGATTATTTCTATATCATTTGTCCTTTTTTATAAAAGGAAGCTTAACGACCTTACCCTCAACCTTTCTTCCGCGAACGTCAATTTCAAGTGTGGTGTCGGGAGATGCAAATTCCTTTTCAACGTAACCCATGGCAACTGCGTGTCCGATATAGGGACAGTGTGTTCCTGAGCTTACCCAACCGATTTCACGTCCGTCCTTGAAGATCTTGCATTGTTCTCTTGCAATACCTCTGCCTGTGATCTCAATTCCAACGCGCTTGATCTTGGGCTCGCCTCTTGCGATGATTGCGTCCTTGCCAATGAAGTTTTCTTTGTCAAGCTTAACGAAGAAGCCAAGAGATGCCTCCTTGGGGGAGATCTCGTCGTTCATTTCGTGACCGTAAAGGGGCATGGATGCTTCAAGACGGAGGGTATCGCGCGCACCGAGTCCGCAGGGAATAAGTCCGTCCTCTTTTCCTACCTCAAGCAAAGTCATAAAGAGTGCCTCGGCATCCTCAGCCTTGCAGTAAAGCTCATATCCCGATTCGCCTGTGTAGCCTGTTCTTGAAACAATAACGTCAGTAATATCGCCCTTATTCGTTTTGAGAGTAACACCAGGAATGAATGTATAATACTTCGTGGGAACGTTTTCCTCTGCACAGATCTTTTTGAGTATTACGTCGGAAACGGGACCCTGCAGAGCGATCTGAGCAACTCCCTCGGAGATATCGGTAAATTCAACCTCGCCAAAAAGGTGAGCCTTGATCCATTCGTAGTCCTTTTCATGGTTAGCGGCGTTAACAACGAGAAGATATTTTTCTGCGCCCATGCGGTAAACCATGAGATCGTCAACAATGCCGCCCTGTTCGTTACACATGGGGGAGTATTTTACCTGACCGTCCACCATTTCTTCAACGTGTACCGTAGTGAGCATATTTACGTTTGCAAGGGCGTCCTTGCCCTCAAGAACAAGCTCAGCCATATGGGAAACGTCAAAAAGTCCGGCTTTGGTGCGGACTGCCATGTGCTCTGTAATTACGCCTGTGCCGTACTGAACGGGAAGAAGATAGCCTGCAAAGGGAACTATCTTTCCGCCAAGGGCAACGTGGCAATCGTAAAGAGGTGTTTTCTTTTCCATATCAAACTCCATCTCCGACGGTAAAATTATTATAAAGTTTTGCGGCATGACAGTGCCGTCGGTCTGTCAACGTAAAAATACCGCCTACCAAGTCAAGTATATATTATTTTTTTTCATATTGCAAGGGTTTTTGAAAATATTAATTAATTTTTTTGTATAAAAAGCCAAGGTATAAGCAAATAAAAAAACTATCAGTTATTGTATTATGAGATTATTTACAAAAAACCGAATAAGTATTTTTTTAAGAGCTTTAAGATGCGAAAAGGGGAACTTTTTTAGAAAAGCTCCCCTCAGGAAATATTATTTTAGAAATTTTTAAGCTGTTATTACTTCATTGACTTCTCGTAGGATTCGATCATCTTCTTAACCATCTGACCGCCCACAGAACCTGCCTGACGAGATGTGAGGTCGCCGTTATATCCATTCTTAAGGTTAACGCCTACTTCGTTTGCGGCTTCCATCTTGAACTTGTTGAGGGCTTCCTTTGCTTCGGGTACGAGTTTCTGGTTTCTGCTTGACATAATATTTTCTCCTTAGTGGAACTTGTATTTTAAATTTGAATTGATGGATCTGCTTTATTTTTAAAAACATATCCTGTCAGAGCCGCTTCAAGGAGTAATTTTTGTGTTCAATTTAAATTAAAATCATATCTTTGACTTTTCGTTTTCCTTGATGCTTGCTCTGTCTTTATTATCCCGCATTACTCCTTTTTTATTACAGGAAATTTCTTCTTGTTCTTTTATAATTCGAAATTCCGTCATATACATATATAGATATGTAGATAAAGATAATGAATACACTCGGAATAATCCTTGTGCCGTCTAAATATAATTATTACTGTAAATAAGAAAGAAAAAACGATGAAAAAATATTTGGAGAAACTGGAGGATTGCTTTCCTCCTTTATTAAAAATAATACTTAGTGAATATCTCTATCTTGAAATATGCGAGGAGATACATCTGTCGCGGTCGGGATGTGTATTTGTCAGGCTTTCTTCCTCTGGAATAAAAATTATTGATTACAGGCTTTCCAAAGGAGATTTTGATCTTATTTTAAAAAATCTGTGCCGCGATTCTCTTTATGCACATACCGAAAGCATTAAGCAAGGATTTATAAGCTTCATGGACAAAATAAGAGTTGGGGTTTTGGGAAAAGCAATATGTTCAGGGGATAAAATACTTTCTGTAAGCGGGATAGAAACTTTGAATATACGAATACCTCACTTTGTAAAAAATGTTGCCCGACCCATTGTGGACGTATTGGAGCATTATTCTTTTTCGAGAGGGGTTTTAATATATTCTCCTCCGGCAGTGGGTAAAACTACAGTTCTTCGCGATGGCGCGAGGATGCTTTCTTCCTTTCCGTATTATAAAAGGGTCAGTCTTATCGATTCCAGGGGTGAGCTTGATTTTCCTGAAAGAGTAAATTGTCCCACCCTTGATGTATATAAATTTTATCCGCCTGATGCTGCTATTGAATGTGCTGTCAGAACAATGTCTCCCGAGATTATAATTTGTGACGAGATAGGCGGTGCAAGAGAAAGGGACGCTCTTTTGAATTTGTGCGGAAAGGGCGTGACGGTGATGGCAAGCGCCCATGGAGGGAACATTTTGGAAATTATGATGAACAATGATGTTGCATTACTTCACAAAAACCGTGTATTTGGTTGCTATGTGGAGCTTTCAAGGAATAAAAACAATCAAATGGGGTTTAAATACTATACTTATGAACAAGTTGAGGAACAGGTGATGAATATAAAGCATGAGATTGGCATTACTTAGCACTGTATTTATTATTTTTTCTTTTGGTGGATTTTATGCCGCATTCAGAGAAAGACAGAAAATAAAAGTATTAACGGAGCTCGAAAGACTTTTATCGTATATGGAAAATGAGATTGTAAATTACAGAAAAGAGCTTGAGGATATTTTTTTGAGTTTTGAAAGTCCGTTTCTTGACAGGATAGGTTTTTCACGAAAATTAGGTGAGGAAGGCTTTTCGGGCGCAGTAAGACATTTGAAACTTGATGGTGTTTCGCGGAATGCACTTCTTGATTTTTCGGATAACTTGGGAATTCTGCCCTCAGACGAGCAACGAGAATCAATTGTAAGGTGCCGAAAAATCCTTGATGGCGTAATTTCAGTAATGCGTTCGGAATATCCTCAAAAAAGGAAGTTATATATAAGCTTTGGAATGATGGTAGGAGCGCTGATCTTCATAATCGGAATATAAAGGCGGTGGAGTCATGGATATAAGCAAGCTTTTAAAGGTTGTTGGAATTGGATTTTTAGTTTCTGTGGCATATCAGATACTTTCCCGTCAAGGTCGGGAGGAGCAGGCGATGCTCGTATCAGTTGGGGGAATACTTGCAGTGCTTTTAATGCTTATGGGAGGATTTGAGGAACTCATAACGTATCTTCGGGTCTTATTTGGAATTTAGTATGAACGTATGGCAGATTTGCGGATGTTGTGCAATTTTTGTGGTTTTTTCAGTTTGTTTTTTTCGAAAAGGCAGTAACGTAAGCTTTGGAGTGGGACTTGCACTTTGCCTTCTTATATTGTTATCCGGCTTTGAAAATTTGATTCCAATTACAAAATATCTGGGGGAGCTTTCGGGAAAGTACGAATGTGCAGAGAAATACGTACCTCTTATGTTGAAATGTCTTGGAATTGGCGGAATATGCTCTGCAATGTCCGAGATATGCCGTGAAAACGGCGAAGGCGGCGTTGGAGCGGCGATCGAATTTTTCGCAAAGGGAGAGATCTTGGTACTTGCTCTGCCGAGTATCAAGGAGCTTTTTGAACTCGCACTGGGAGGTTGAAATGAAAAAAAGGAAAATAGCTGTAATTGTACTGACGGTGCTGTTTTTAATTTTTTCGTTAAACGGCGTCTGCGAGGATGCGCAGGGGATAATTGATGAAAAGGATTTAACAGAGCTGATACCCGAGGAATACAAGGGCTATTTTGGTGAAGGGGACGTGTTTTCTTATGAATATCTGAAGCCCCTTGATGGAGAATTCTTTTTCAGCTACATAACGGGGGCGGTTATGGGAAATACCAAGGAAGCGGTCAGCTTGTTTTCGGCGATTCTTGTTATAATAATGGTATCCTCGCTTATCCGAGGCATTTCTCAAGCTTTTAAAGGTACCCTTGCTACAGTTATGGCATACCTTCCCATGCTTTGCTGTGCTCTCACGGTGTTTCCCGAGGTCTTGGAGGTGGTGAGCACTCTTGGTGAGACGCTCAGAGGTGTTGCGGGTCTTTTTGGTGCGCTTTCCGGAGTGATAGGCGCTCTTTGTATTGCATCGGGAAACGTAAATTCATCCTATGTGGGTGCATCGGGTTCGATCATAATGATGAATATCATAAATTTTGTAACCGATAGCGTACTTATGCCGCTGCTTCGGGTAATGCTTCTTTTTGAGGGTGTAAGTGTGATATCGGCGCGGAGTGAGATATCGGCTTTTGCTTCATTTACAAAAAATGCGTTTATTCAGATATTAACGGGTGTCATGACGGTACTTATAACCGTGTTTACCTATCAAACCTCTGTGGCATCCGGAGCAGATTCATGGCTTCTCAGAAGCACGAAATTTGCGGCAGGCTCCATTCCGGTTGTTGGAGGAGCAATTTCCGAGGCGGCAAAAACCTTGTTCGGGTCCTTTGAGGTAATAAGGAGTGTAACCGGAGGTGTTGGAGTTGCCGTGATACTGCTTGGAATGATACCTCCCCTTGTGAAGCTCGTTTTATTGAGGTGGAGCTTTATGCTGGGCAGTGCGGCTGCCTCGGGACTTGGGTGTGAAGGGATCTCACAAATTATAAAAGGAGCGGGGGAAATTTTGGGATTTGCTCTTGCCATGTCCAGTATCGTCGCACTTGGCGGAATATTTACCTTAACGATATTTATAGGAATGGGCGGAGGGAGTATATGAATTATATATGAGTTTGCTGTGGTTGCCTTAATTTCGGGGATTATATGCCGCTTTTCCGAGGGGTTTAAAGGCGGACTTGGCAGGATCATCAATTTTGTGGCATTTATTTTTCTTGCAACGTGTATACTTAGACCTCTTTTTTCGTATGTAAACAAAGAAGCGGGAGGGATAATATTTCCCGATGTTACCCCGAGTATTACACAGGAAGACGATTATTTTGAAAGACTTGCCGCGCTTACTGAGGAAAACCTGAAAAAGGATGAAGAAAAAGCCCTTGAGCAAAGGTTTTCTCTGAATAATGATGACCTTGAAATCGAGTTTTTCGGAGTGGTAAACAAATCTGTTTATCAGCTTGAAAAAATAATCCTTCATATGAGAAGTCTGGGGGCTCTTTCCAAAAGGGATGCAATACTCACGTATCTTGAGGAAAAATATCTTTGTAAGGCTGAGGTGATTGAAGAAATTGACGGAGGATGAGTAAAAAACGTAAAAAACAGTTCTAAAGTATGAGGCAAAGCATATAATCTAATAAAAAACGATAGCGGAGGAAAGGCTATGAAAATTGTCAAGACTACCGAGAGACCTGTGTGTAAGGCTCTTGTAAAGACAAAAAACAAAGAGGAAAAAATACATGGAGTTGTTGGAAAGATAACGGATTTTTTTGGAGAGAATAAAAAACGCGCCATTGTCATCGCCTGTTCGGTATTGATGATTGGAAGCGCGGTATTGCTTAATTGGAAGCTTTTTGCCGAGACACCGGATAGCGGCGCAACCGGAACAGCTTCTCCGGAGGGTACGTCGGAAAACGTGGGAGGAATTCCCGAAACGGAGCTTGAGGATACGTACTTTGCTCTTGCGGTGATCGAGCGTCAAAGAGCAAGGGACGAGGCTATTGCGGTGCTTCAGAACGTTGTGGATTCCGTTGATGCTCCTGAGGAGGAAAAAAGCGAAGCTCTTGATACCATTTCAAGAATAGCGGAGGATATAAGATGCGAGGCAAATATTGAAACTCTTCTTCGTGCGGGCGGATTCAAGGATTGTATTGCCATCATTGAAAACGGCAAGGCAAACGTCATAGTGTCCACAGAAAGCTCCCTTATGGCAAATGAGATAGCAAGGATCACGGAGATAGTATATAACCAAGCGGGTATTGATCCTACGGATCTTGTAATAAAAGAGAGATAAATTCACCCATATAATATCAAATACCCTGCGTTTTTGCAGGGTATTTGATATTATATGACATTTTTCTGAAAAGGGGGTATTATTTGGGATTTTCCCACTTGCTTCCCTGCATGGAGCTGCGGCGGACAAATTCCTTGTCGATCTCGTTCATGACAACGAGCTTTTTCTTGCTCCAAAGGGGAGAAACAAGGTCCTTTTCCGCACCGTCTCCCGTAAGACGTTCAATAACGGTATCGGGGGGCAGAAGCTCAAGCTGAGAAACAACGGTGTCCACGTATTCCTCTCTTGACATCGTCTCGAATCCACCTGCAAGATAATCACGGCACATGGAGGTACCTGAAATTACGTGCAAAAGGTGGAATTTGATAAATTTCGGATGAAGTCTTGCAAGCTCTGCAGCAGTTTCAAGCATCATTTCCCGTGTTTCTCCCGGAAGTCCGTTAATAATATGTATGCAGATATCAAGTCCGTGAAGCTTTTCGTAGCCCTTAAGGAACTCTGCATATGTATGGCAGCGGTTTATCTTTTCGGCGGTGGAGTCGTGAATGGTCTGAAGGCCAAGCTCAATGGTGAGGTCAGTCTTTTCGGAGTATTCAAAAAGCAGGTCTGTAACGGCGTCACTAAGGCAATCGGCACGGGTAGCAAGGGCAATTCCCACAGTGTTTTCAAAGGAAAGCGCTTCATCAAGCATGGATCTTATTTTTTCCACGCTTCCATAGGTATTTGTGTGTGCTTGGAAGTAGGGAATATAAAGAACGTTTCCCCATTTGTTTACGTATACCTGTTTTGTTTTTTCAAATTGTTCTTTGAGGGAAAGAGCAGCTTCGGCACAAAAATCGCCTGAGCCGCGGTCAGAGCAAAAGGTACATCCGCCGACACCTTTGGTGCCGTCACGGTTTGGGCAGGTAAAGCCTGCGTCAAGAGGAACCTTTGCACACTTTGAACCGTACCTTGTGCGAAGGTAATAATCATAGCTGAAATAGCGCTTGTTATTATCGGAATGAGGGAAAGGGTTGATTTTTTTCATGTAATGAATTGACATTCTCCTTATTATTTGATATAATTATGTTGATAGCTTGCTTGAGCTTGAAATATATCTTTCATAGTAAAAAAGGTATTGCTGGGCAAGTCCTGCATAGGCTCCGAAGACCTCGGGAGAGGTGTTTTTAGGATAATATTTTTCCATAACTCGTTTTACCCAAACGTCCACAGGGAAAAAGGACAGTCTGCCAAAGGAAAAAAGACTGATGCAGGAACCAACCTTGGGTCCGATACCCTTGACGGAGGAAAGGCTTTTCATAAGCTCGGTATCGGAAAGACCTTCAAGTCCGTTGATAAATTCATCGGTACAAATATCAGCGGCGCTGACAAGGTATTTTGCCCGAAAGCCCGTTTTACACTCGAATATTTTTTCCTCTCCTGCTTCAAGGAGCGCCCCCGATGAGGGAAAGGAGTAATATTCCCCCTCGGAGCTTTCGATTTTTTCTCCGAATTCACGGCTGAGTCGGTCAATTATTTTCTTTATTCTCGGTATATTGTTGTTTTGGGAGATAATAAAGGAGCAGATGCACTCGAATTTTTCCTGATGCAATATTCTGATGCCGCTGCCTGCTTCCATTGCTTTTTCCATGATATCCGTTGAGATTCCGTTTTTTTGCATGGAAGAAAGGATGTCGCGTCGCATAGCGGGATAATCCTCGTCAAGAGCAAAGAAGTGGATGAGAAGCGCAGCCTCGTCACGTGAAAATCCTGTGATGAAATAATCACCGTTTTCCATTGTTTTGACAGTTATGTACCTTGAAAGGGCAACGCCCCCGTAGGTGTTATCTGAAATTTTGTCAAAACGGAAGCATTGTCCGCAGTCGAATATAAGCTCGGGGGAAAAGTGTTCAATGGCGGAAAGAAGAAAGCCGCCATCAGTGAAAGTAAGTGAATAGCTCATTTTAAACCTCTTGCGGCTTTGCCGCCAATCGAATACACATTTCTTAGAATTATAAGAATTATAATATAAATGCAAAAAAATTTCAACACAAAATAAAAAATTTCCAAAAATCGGGAAGGAGAAACAAATGAAGGAATCGATCTATACCATACCTGTCAATGAAGCCTTTGAAGAATATGCAAGTGAGGAGAAAATGTGTCCCTTCTGCAGACTTTATAAAAAGCTGCAGGAGAATGAGCTTGATCTTATACTCGGAGCATCCATGATGGACCCCGATATACGTATCAAGACTAACAAAACGGGCTTTTGCTCCAAGCACTATGGGGATATGCTGAAAAAGGGTAATCGTCTCAGTCTTGCGCTTATGCTTGAAAGCCATATAAACGAGATCTACGGCGATGTAAATGCCAAGGATATTCTGAAGCCCGAGGGTACGAATGCAGCAAAGAGGATAGGGGAGCTTGAGCGTACCTGCTACGTATGTGAGCGAATTGACTTTTCCTTTAAGAAGATGGTGGAGACTGCCGTTCTTTTGTGGAGAGAGGAGCCTGAGTTCAGAAAGAACACGGAGCTTCAGCCCTATATTTGCCTCCCGCATTTTGAAAAATTCATGGCAGAGGGTAAGGTAAGGTTGGGCAAGAAGGAATTTCCCGTTTTCTTTAAATCTGTCAAGGGTGTGACCATGAAGTATTTTGAATCCCTCAGCTCAGACGTTTCTTGGTTTTGCAAGAAGTTTGATTACAGATACAACGACGAGCCCTGGGGCAACGCCAAGGATTCTCCGGAAAGAGCAATAAATTTCCTTTGCTCCGATACGGAATACGTTGTTCCGAAGAAAAAGCCGTAAGCTTACAGTAAGGAAAATTATCAAGCGGAATAATAAAAGACTTGTAAACATCAGATACTCAAAGGTATCTTTTGCGTACAAGTCTTTTTTACCGTTGGTGTATCGGCAGGTCAAAGGGTTTCCTTAAAGGCTTTGAAGAGCTTTTTGGAGATCTGCTTCATTTTTTTGCTGTTGATCTTTACGGTCTGCCTGTCATAGGTGATAAGTCCGTTTATCTCATCTTCAACGTCACTGATCTGAGTGTATACGGCGCCGGCAAGTCCCTTTTGGATCTCGGGAATTATCTCCTGCGTATACAGCTTCTCAAGAGAGGCGGTAAGTTCCTCGGTGCTCGAGCGTTTAGCGTAGCCGTATTCCTTGTCCCCGAAGGTGTGGCCGTCGATTTTCAAGGAGTATCCGCCGAATTCGGAGAGGATAATGGGCTTGTCCTTGGGGTATTTCAAATTGATCTTTTTAAAGTAAACGTGGTGGGAATGAACGTCGCTTTCATTTGGTGTGAACCAGCCCGATGCGGTGTCAATTATTCTGCCGCCCGAGGAGGATTTGAATTTTGAATAAAGGCTTGATTTGAACTGCCCCCAACCCTCGTTGAATATAGTGTAGTAAACAACGCAGGGTGAGGAGTAAAGAAGCTCGGTGACTTCTTCGGCACAGCGTATGAACTGTTCCTGTTGTTTTTGGTTTCTTCCGATAAGGGGAAGGCTTTTGAGTCCGATCGTAGGTAAAGCCGTATCCTTTAAAAAAGAATATCTGCCGTTATTGATAAAATCCTGCATGACGAGCATTCCGTGCTTGTCACAGTAGTGATAAAAGATCATCGGTTCAAGTTTAATATGCTTGCGGAGCGTGTTAAAGCCCAAAGATTTTGCAAGAAGTATATCGTCCTCATATCCCTTTGCAGACGAGGGGAGAAAAATACCGTCGGAGTAATATCCTTGGTCAAGAAGCGCGTGGAGAAATATGGGCTTACCGTTAAGGAGTATTCGGTCTGCCTCGGTCTTTATCTCGCGCAGGGCAAAATAGCCCTCGATCACGTCATCACCGCAGGTAAGGGTATATTCGTATAAAAAGGGATCCTCGGGGCACCAATTTCGAGGATTATCGGGTCGGAATTCAAAGACGTCGCCTGTAAAGTCAAATTCCGAACTGCTCGCGGAGCTCCTTATACTTATGTGCCGGCAGGCACAGCCGCCTGTAATGTTCAAAACTGCCCGATCCATAAAAGAGTCGATCTTGATATTTTTTATATAATTTTCGGGAACGAGCTCCATCCAAACACTCTGCCAAATACCCGAGATGGGGGTGTACCACATTCCCCCTCTGCGCTTTCTTTGCTTACCGTAGGGGAAGTCAATGTCCGTGCCGTCTTCACATTCAACGGTCAGCTCGTTATCAACTCCCGAGGAGTTCAGCTTGTCGGTAATATCCAAGGTAAAGGGAGTGTACCCACCCTCGTGGGTGCCGATAAAATAGTTGTTCAGATAAATTCGGCAAAGACGGTCAACGGCTCCGAAATGAAGAAGAACACGGAAGTCGCTCTTTGGCTTTTCAAGGTCAAATTTTCTGGAATAAATAATAATATCTTCTTCGGGAATTTCTGTGCAAACTCCGGATATTTTGGATTCAGGCACAAATGGCACGAGTATGGTGTGTGTCTGCAAAGAGCCGCGGCTGTGACCGGGAAATATCAGCTCCCATTTGCCGTTGAGACAAATAAAGCTGTTTCTTTTCATTTGAGGGCGCGGATATACGTCCCATGGAATGTCCTTCAGACTCTTTTCGTATTTTGTTGTAAGATTTTTGTAGCTCATTTTGTACCTCTTTGAATCAATATTCTCAGTATAGATATTATACCACAAAATTCTCGGTAAATCAAGCGGATAAACGAAGTAAAAAAATGCGTATTTTATTATAATAAAGAAGAAAAATACTTGACTTAGCAAAAAAAGTGATGTATAATATAATTTGAGTAACAATATTAAAAGGAGACTCGGAGATGGAAAGAGTCAGCAAAATAAATTATTATCTTGATATAGCCCAGACAGTGGCAAAAAGAGGCACATGCCTTCGTCGTTCCTTTGGAGCGATAATCGTAAACAACGATTCCATCGTTGCAACGGGATATAACGGAGCCCCCAGAGGACGCAAGAACTGTTGTGATATCGGATATTGCATGAGAGAGAAGCTCAATATACCCAGAGGTGAAAGATATGAGCTTTGCCGTTCCGTTCACGCAGAGGCAAACGCTATAATCCACGCATCAAGAGAGGAAACTCTCGGCGCAACTCTTTACCTTGCTTGTATAAGTCCCAAAACGGGAGAGGTATACGGAGGGACCACATCCTGCTCAATGTGCAAAAGACTTGTTATTAACGCAGGAATAGAAAAGGTCATCGTAAGAGAGGATGCGGAAAATTTCACAGAATATACCGTTGAGGAATGGGTGGAAAATGATGACAGCCTTTCGGGAGTTTTCGGATATTGATGATTTCGGAAGATCTTGTTATGTCACCCATGACCGAGGAGGATATAGACATGATCCTCTTGATGGAAAGAGAGTGCTTTTCATCGCCTTGGTCGAGGGAGTCCTTCGAGGACGTGCTTAAATACCCTTTTTTGGGGGGATTTTGTGTAAGAATTGAGGGAGAGCTTGCGGGATTCGGAATTTATCACTGTCTTTTTGAGGATAGTGAGGTTCTGGATATCGCAGTCGGAACAAAATTTCGAAGAATGGGCATCGGAAAAATCATACTTCAGATGATGGAGGATACGGTAAGATTCCGAGGAGCGGAAAGGCTCATGCTTGAAGTGAGAAAAAGTAACGCAGCGGCACAGGCTCTGTACCTCGGTGCGGGATTTTCAGTCACGGGTACAAGGCGGAATTATTATAAAAAGCCGATTGAAGATGCAATTTTGATGGAAAAGAAATTATGATAATAAAAAAATAAACAAACAGAAAGGAAACAAAGGTATGATACTTGTAACAGGCGGATGCGGATATATTGGTTCGCATACAGTAGTTGAACTTGCAAATGCAGGAGAAAAGGAGATCGTGATCGTTGACAATCTTTGCAATTCAAAGGAAGAGGTTGTGGATAGGATCAAAAAGATAGTGGACGTTGATATTAAATTTTACAATGCAGATATAAACGACGAGGAGGCACTTGATAAGATATTTGAGGCGCACAAACCCGACAGCGTGGTGCATTTTGCGGGACTTAAGGCTGTTGGTGAGTCGGTAAAGGAGCCTCTTTGGTACTATTCCAACAATATTACGGGAACACTCAAGCTTCTCAGCGTAATGAAGAAGCACGGATGCAATAAGATAGTATTCTCCTCCTCGGCAACAGTATACGGCGAGAATAACAAGGCTCCCTACGTTGAGGAAATGCCCACCTCCGCAACAAATCCCTATGGTTGGACGAAGGTAATGCAGGAGCAGATGCTTCGTGATATCGCTTTTGCAAATCCCGAGATGTCAGTGGCACTCCTCCGTTATTTCAATCCCATCGGAGCGCACGAGAGCGGACTTATCGGTGAGGACCCCAACGGAATCCCCAACAACCTGCTTCCTTATATATGCAAGGTTGCGATGGGCAGACTTCCCAAGCTCAACGTGTTCGGAAATGATTACGATACTCATGACGGTACAGGCGTACGTGATTATATCCACGTTGTTGACCTTGCCATCGGACATGTTAAGGCTCTTGATTATCTTAACAAGAATACAGGCGTACTCACTGTAAATCTCGGAACAGGAATCGGATACTCCGTTCTTGACGTTGTTAA
>JAZQRT010000161.1:0-1679 GCA_045629725.1 Eubacteriales bacterium
TGTGCTGTTCTGTTTTTAATCATGATTTTTCTCCTTTTTTATTAGTTAAAACTATTTTTAATAGGTTTGCTGTATTCGCAACCGATGACCTTTACACCGTACTCCTCGGCGATAAGCTCTTGATCATCGATTATCATTTCGTTGCCATCTTCGTAATAGATATAATTTGTCAAAACGACAGGGGCAAAGTCGTCGATGTAATCTGGCTCACCCATAAAATACTCGGGATATATAAGAACGCAAAGAGCTACCTTGCCGCCCTCTGTCTCCAAGACCGGTATTACCTCGCCATCATCGTATCCAACAAAATTTCCGTTCCAAGCTCTGTAACGCGTTCCTTCAAGCGTCCATGCAACACGATCGTATTCGCAAACATAAACAAGGTCAAGCGTTTTGACTTCTCCGTTCACCTCGTAAGTAATAGTTACGTCAAACTCACCTTCCTTCACTTCTGGTCGTGGCACGGTAGAACCACAGCCTGTAAGCATACACAAAAACATTCCCGCTAAAAGCAAAGCACTTAACAATTTTCTCATAATATTATTTCCTCTTTTCCATCTATAATCGTGTGCCAATTATGCAGAGATTTTTGCCGTTTTACAATTTTGGAAGTTTCCTTATAAAATGGTGCTGTTCCTTGGGATTCGGGATCCCCAACTGTCATATCGGCTCGGATTGCAGAATCGTAAATAGATCTTCCGAAAAACGGGATTTTAATCTTCGCCAAAGGCGTTAGGAATCTTGCGTGGTATTCCACCTCTGCTGCAAAGGAATATAACGATACATTTCCCGTGTGGGTTGCGAGAATTGCCAGAGCTTCTTGCTCAGTTAGTTCATCACGATCCTCAAGGTATATGTATTCATTATCACAAACAACACGCCACGCAGCTTTGTTCAATGCCTCAACAAAGCGTGGGAGTCTTGCAAGCTTTGCGGAAGTTTTATATGAAATACTCTGCTGAACGATTTCTTTATAAAAATCGGGAACCTCAAGTTTTCCCTCCCTCGCATACGTGGCAATCGTTTTTACATATCTATCAGCCACAAGATAAGCACCCTGAGACTTTGGACTTTTGAAATACCTTTTCAGTGCTTTATGATGATGCTGACCTCTGTAAGCCACTACACGATTTATCTCGGCATTTAGTTTTTTCCTGTTTTCATCGGAAGGATCTGCAAGACAATCAAGCAGCCTTTCAGTATCAAATGCAATAAAGGATATTGTCACACCGGGAGCATCGCCGTCCGCCGGTGAGCCATCCTCCGTATCGTGCTCTTGCTCTCTCAATTTCAAGAGGCTATAGGTGTAATCGTTATCGTTTGGAACAGCATACAGAAACCAATCATCGAAAAACCTATCACAAGCAAGCCTTTCTCCGCTCGAATCGGGAAAGTCAAAAATGCTTTTCGTTGCGAGTATATTCGCTATAGACTTATAAACCATATAAAAGCCATCGGAGGTTCCCAAAATATCATGCTCATCAATATACATATCTGAAAGCAAGCACTTAAAAATATTTGGTATGTTTTTATGCGACATTTTTACCTCCTTCAAGCAGACAGATATCACGATCGATGAGCAGTTTCCGGAGTTTTTTATAACTGATAGCCATTTAAGTCTAATCTCCATTATCACGGTGTTTCAAATGTTTTTATCTTATTATAGCAAAAAAAACATT
>JAZQRT010000162.1:0-10034 GCA_045629725.1 Eubacteriales bacterium
GTTATATCCCAAGACAGAGCAATGTGTGATTTTAGTTCCGTTTTATCAAATTAAAAGATGGTTTAATTTTCTTTTTAACAAAGACAAAAAACGGGCAGCTCATGAATTGAAGGCTAATTTTTCTGTTTATAATGAAAAAATAAACAGCATGGACGCTTTGAGTAAGGAATTAGGTCTGAAATAGAAAATTTCTCTGACCTTTTAAAGCATATGATGGCATTCAGCCGCTCTGCTGAGAAATATTTTACTGAATAAATAAGGCTGTAAGGCTCAAAAAATTGAGCTTTACAGCCTTATTTGGCAGTCTAAATAAAAACGCACCGCAGATCATATTCTGCGGTGCGTTGTGCTTTTAAAAACTAAAGTTTTTTTATTAATCAAAGATTAGCAATAGAATATTTTTCTGCAAACTGCTTGTGCATAACCTCATATTTAGCATCGTTTTCACGTGTGGAGCGAAGTGATTCGTGGAGGTTAAGGTTACGGGAAGCAGAGTCGATAACACATCCTGCGATATTGGAGCAGTGGTCGGAAATTCTCTCAAGGTTGGTGAGAAGGTCATTCCATACAAATCCGCCTTCAATTGTGCAGTTACCCTGCTGGAGACGGTTGATATGTGTTGCACGCATTTTTTCCTTAAGCTCATCAATAACCTGCTCAAGAGGTTCAACCTGCATAGCGGCGTTAAAATCGTTCTCTACAAAAGCCTTGCGTGAAAGGGAGAGGATCTCGTCAACTGCAGTTGTGAGAACTGCAAGCTCGGAGGTAGCCTGTCTTGTAAGCTCAAGACCCTTGTCCTTGATCTCCTCGGCGGATTCAAGAATGTTTACAGCATGGTCGGAGATACGCTCAAAGTCACCGATCAAGTGAAGAAGACTTGCAACCTCGGCGGATTGATCTTCGTTGAGTGAGCAACCGGAAAGCTTAACAAGGTATGTTCCGAGAACGTCCTCATAATGGTCGCCCTTATCCTCGTTCTTGCGAATGGACTCCGCAAGCTGAGGAGTAAGATTGTTGAGGGAATAAAGGCTGTCCTTAAGACCTTTTACGGCATCGTCTGCCATTGCAGCGGTCATAATGCGTGCGCGCTCAAGAGCAACGGAGGGAACCTGAAGAAAACGTTCGTCAAGGATAAGTGCTTCTTCAGCATTGCCCGCTTTCTTTTCGCGAACAAGGAGGACTGCAAGCTTTTCAAGTCCACGGTATGCGGGCATCATAAGCACAACGCAAATGAGCTTCATTGTTGTGTGCGCAAGGGGGGTACCCCAAGGTCCAACGAATGTGCTGAACAGCGGGAAATCTCCTACACCGTTGATTACATAAAATCCTGTAAGCAAAGCGCCTGTACCGATGATGTTAAAGAGCAGGTGAACCATGGAAGCACGTCTTGCGTTGACGCTGGTACCGATAGCCGAGATCGCGGCAGTTACGCAAGTGCCGATGTTCTGACCCATGATAATGGGGAGAAGTGCTCCGAAGGTAAGGGGAGCGGTTGCGGCAGGGTCACCGGAGAGAATAGCAGCGGTAACAAATCCCTGCAAAATACCGACAGAAGCGGAAGATGACTGAATGATAGCCGTCAGAAGCGCACCAACCAGAACACCGAGCAAGGGATTATTTCCGAATGCTATAAAGAGGTTCTGGAAAGTGGGAGAAGCTGTAAGAGGCTTCATTGCGTCGGACATAATATCCATACCGAACATGAGGACTGCAAATGCAAGCATAATGGTTGCAGTATCCTTTTGCTTTTTACCGGACTTCGGCATCATATACATAACGATACCGATAAGTGCCAAAACAGCACAGAAGGAGGTGGGCTTGAGAATATCAAGATACCAAGTGTCGTCACCCAGTGCACCTACGTTCTGTAAACTGAGGATCCAAGCGGTGATCGTAGTACCAACGTTGGCACCCATGATTACACCGATGGACTGACGAAGAGTCATAAGTCCTGAGTTAACAAAACCAACGACCATAACCGTGGTAGCGGATGATGATTGAATAACAGCGGTAACACCTGTACCGGTCAAAAAACCTAAGAAAATGTTGGAGGTCAGTTTACCAAGCAGAGCCCTAAGGCTGGAACCTGCGCGGCGCTCCAAAGCGCTTCCCATGGTATTCATACCAAAGAGGAACAAGCAAAGACCGCCGATAAGCGGAAGAATGGACGAAACAATAAATTCCATTACTGCGTTCATAAAAAAAATCCTTTCTTTTGTTTGAAGTTGTTTTCTACTAATTGATTACTTATTTAAGGTCTGAGGTTTTTACCTTACAAACCGATATTATCATATCATAAATTTTTAAATTTGTAAACCCCGTTTTTTAACAAAGTTCGACGCTCCTCAAAAAAAACTTATTGTATTTATCGCATAAACAAAGAAAGCTCCGAAGCTTTCTTGAATGCTATTGCAATTTTGATAAAATTTGGTATAATTACAGATATAAGAACGCAAAGACAAGTTTGCAATTCTTTGTATGCAGAAAAAATAAAGGAGGTGTTGGAATTGCCGCTTCAAATAATAAGACAAGATATAACAAAAATGCACGTCGATGCCATAGTGAATACCACCAACGAGGAGATGGTGGGTTACAGCGGCGTTGATCTTGCGATACGTTCCGCGGCAGGGCAGGGGCTTGACCTTGAGTGCCGAAAAATTGCGCCCCTCGGTCTTGGTGAGGCAAAGATCACAGGCGGTTACGGTCTGCCATGCAAATACGTAATACATACCTCGGGTCCCGTGTGGCATGGCGGACTTCTCGGAGAGAGCATTATTCTGCGCTCATGCTATATTGAATCGTTGAAGCTTGCCGTAAAGCACGGTTGCCGTTCCGTTGCCTTTCCCCTTATAAGCTCAGGCACTTACGGTTATCCAAAGGACAAGGTTTTGAAGTTCGCTGTTAAGACCATCACCGAGTTTTTATATGAACACGAGCTTGACGTGATCCTCTGTGTTTTCGACAGAGAATCCTATACCTTCAGCAGGGAGCTTTTCAATGATATTAAAGCGTTCATCAATGAAGATAACACGGAAGCTCGGGAAGAAGTCCATAAAAATAGTATTTGTCCCGTTTTTTATAAGCGCGATTCGTTTAATGAATATCAAAAGCCAAGGACTCCGAGATCAAAGGGCGAAGCATGTAAAAAGGCTATGGCAAGTGCTCCCATCGACTTATCCGCAGAGGATTGCGTAAGAAAACAATCCTTGCGCGAATACGTTGAAGCTATGGACAAGCCCTTTGCCTATAAGCTCTTTGACTTGATAGATCAAAGGGGTATGACCGACGTAGAGTGCTATAAAAAGGCAAATGTAGGAAAAAAGACCTTTTCAAAGATCAAATGCAATCCCCAAACCTATAAACCCTCAAAGCAAACGGCAGTTGCTTTTGCAATAGCCCTTGAGCTTAATTTGGACGAAACGCAGGATCTTCTTGCTTCAGCAGGGCTTACACTTTCCCGCAGCGTCACCTTTGATAAGATAATCCGTTATTTTATTCAAAAGGAGATCTATGATATTTTCCAGATCAACGAGGCTCTTTTCGAGTTTGATCAGACCTTGCTTGGTTGTTAGCGATAAATTTGTTGGTAATTAAATGAAAGCCCTGCACCGCGCAGGGCTTTTTTGTTTTGTAGGAAATTTCTCTGTTTTGGAATAAAATGTATTCCAAAAGGTGCACTCGTGGGAATACAGCTTTTCCCTGCGGTCGAGGACCGCTTTTTTTACTATTTACATTTTGAAGATTTTATGATATAATACAAATGTAAAGTTAACTTGAATTTGAAGAGACGGTGAATATATGAAAAAAATATCTTCTTGGTTGGCATTGATAGGGACGATTGTTTGTGTGTTTTCTTTAGCTTCTTGTTCGTCAGAGTTTGAATATACACCCGAGAGTGGCGAAACAACCGATACAATTGAAACATCAACAGACACTCAAATAGGATACAAAGTCAAGTTTGCAGAGAATTATCAAATTGTCGACGATTTGAAAGACACCTATTTACCGGGTGAGAAGGTCACTGTAAAACTTGAAACCATTACAGAGCATTATTATGAGTTGTATGTTAACGGTCTGAAGCAAGATATGGATAGGGAAGCGTCCGATCTGTCCTTTACCTACTTTACCTTCACCATGCCGAGCGAGGACGTTGTTATAAAAATTGAAGACCGCTGGGTTGATATACCGGAAGCACCGTAAGAATAAAACAGAGGTTTTTATGAAAGCTTTTTGGATATTTTTAATTATCTTTTTTCTATGTGTAAATACCCTGGCAGCCATGTCGTATGCGGGGGCATATGAGCCCTCCTCGGGCGGATTCGTTTCTATTAGGTTTGATCTTGCACTTTGGGAGATCGCTGTAGTTGTTTCGGGTTTGACAGCCGTGATACTTTGGATAATATTCCGACCCCAAAAGCCGAAAATCCATGAGAGTTTGAGTTATCCCGTCTCTTATTTGGCGACGTTGTTCGTGCTTTCTCTTATAGTGTTGATCCTTGGCAAGCTGAATTTGCTTGATAGATACAACGGCCCGTATCATATTCCATTTTTGGGATATGTGTTGCTTTTGATGCTTGTCTATCCGATATTCGGATTCATAACAGGACGGGTATCAAAGGGCAATTGGAGAGATCTTTTGTGGGGTGTATTAACTGCCGTAATCCTTTGCGGAATTTGCACAGTGATTATTTACCGTGTCAACCTAAGGGATGAATTATGGATAGAGCAAATGGAGCCGGGGGCAAATTACGGTGTTGGATATACAAGCCGACTCTTGAGAGGTACACTTGGCGGAATTTTGGCTCAGATCAATCTCCCTTCTTGTGTATTAATGGAAAGTTATGAGTATGCTTATTACGATTATGGTAGATTTGGCGGTGTTCATTCAATACCGAGAGATATAATGGCGTATATGGTTTGTGCTTTTCCTTCTATCTTGTTTTCTGTTGGTTGGGCTATGGCTGTAATTTTGAAAAAGAAAAATAAATATATTTGAATTTGTCTTACCCCTCAAAAGTCTCCCGTCAAGCGACCTATTTCTGTATCTGATAATTTATAATATGACTGTAAGGTGAAAGCCGAGCAGTCATATTTTATATTTGGAGGATTTATTATGAAAAACAATGTAACAGAACTCGTATTTATTCTTGACAGAAGCGGCTCAATGTCGGGATTTGAAGCTGACACAATCGGAGGCTTCAATTCAACAATCGAAAGACAAAAGGAAGGAGAGGGCAAGGTATACGTTTCAACGGTGCTTTTTGATAACGTAAGTGAAGTGCTCCACGATAGAGTGGATATAAACGATATCAAGCCCATGACAAGGAATGATTATGAGGTTCGCGGATGCACGGCACTTCTTGATGCAATAGGCGGTGCTATCCATCATATCGGTAATATCCATAAGTATGCCAGAAAAGAGGACGTTCCCGAGCATACCATTTTCATCATCACCACGGATGGAATGGAAAACGCAAGCAGGCGATATACAAGTAACGAGATAAAGGAAAAGATTAAAAGGCAGAGTGAGAAATACGGCTGGGAGTTCATTTTCCTTGCGGCGAATATTGATGCGGTGGAAACTGCGGAAAATATCGGCATCCGCTCTGACCGTGCCGCAAATTATAATCAAACAAAAGAAGGCGTGAAAAGAAGTTATTATGCAATGAGCGAGGCTATTACTACGGTAAGAAATTGCTCGGCAGAAAAAATGGACCTTAATGAATACTTGAGGGAAGATGATAAAAAGCGTAATTAAGTAAAATAGCAAGTAATATCTAAGATTGCATTTTAGGTATTGAAAAGACAAAGGATTTTTGATATAATAAGAGCAAGATAAATTGTAAATGGGGTGAGAGTGCGTGTGGAGCAAAATAATTGAGAATGCCGAGGCTTTCGTAAAGGAAAAGCTTGAGCATGAATACACGGGACACGATTATTTCCACGCACTGCGTGTATATAAAATGGCAACCCATATTGCAAATTGTGAGGGGGCAAGGGTGGAGATAGTTCAGCTTGCCGCACTTTTGCACGATGTGGATGACAGAAAGGTATCTCCCGAAACGAGCGAAGATCAGACCAACACTCGCACTTTTTTGCATTTAAACGGAGTGGACGAAGATACAATAGTGCAGATATGTGAAATTATAAAACAGGTTTCCTTCGGCACTAATTCCGCACCTCCCACAAGCCCCGAGGGAAAATGTCTGCAGGACGCAGACCGTCTTGATGCCCTCGGTGCCATGGGTATCGCAAGAGCTTTTGCATATGGCGGTCATCACGGGAGAATGATGTATCATCCCGATATTGCTCCCAAGCTGAATATGACACCGGAAGAATACAGGAAAAGCAAGTCCACCACCATCAATCATTTTTACGAGAAGCTGTTCAAGCTTACGTCTCTTATGAATACTCCCACCGCCGTTAAGATCGCAAAGGAACGGGAAGCCTATATGCGCGAATTCGTGTCAAGATTTTTGGACGAATGGGAAGGGAATATACTCTATACAGGAAAGGAACTGCATTATGGAAAAGATGAATGAATTTAACCCACTTGATAAAGTGCCTGAGCTTATACAAATGCTTCAAGCATACGATCCCATTCTTCACAAAAAATCCGATGAAGGATACCGTTGGCTCAATGAAAACTCCTTTTGCATCGAAATACCTAACCCGAGTGGTGGCGACAGTATCTTGATCGTCTATGAAGATTTAGCAGAATTTACGATTTCTTATTCTTATTACCACAGTCATTATTCTGCCAATGATTTTGAATACGATTGTATGTGCAAGATAATTTTTGACCTGTTGAACAGTAAGCGAGGCTCTGCGGCTTTATTCCGAGGAAGTGAAAACAAATGGTTTTCAAGCACGTTGGTTGAAAAAGACAAAACCTCACTTCCCCCCGAAGAAATTTTTACTTTCGTATTTAAATGCGATGATTACGTGGAGGAGTTGCGTGAAAAGGGCGGAGCGGTACAATTCGTTTTTTGGGATGGCAATTTAAACAGAATGATCAAGCTATAGAGTAAGCAAAAAAATTAAGGGACGTTGAATATGATGTACGATTGTGTTTCTCAAATCGAATTAGAAGACATAGCTTTGAAATACGGGTGTATTTACGGTAATGAGAAAATAGTTTATATAAAAGCGGGGCTTGGGGGAGATTACCTTGGTTATGAAAATAAGTATTTGAAAGTTGCTAAAAGGTTACACCAAAAGTATGGATGCAGTGTTATCAGCGTTTCCAATCCTCGCAATGAAAATGTCTGTGTTGATATTGGTTACGATATTAAAATTATACGGAGCTTCCTTCAAAAACATAAGCTGTATAACCCGCAATTATATTTTTTAGGTAACTCAAATGGTTGTTTCAAAGGTCTTGAGTTAGCGGCAAACGGTATTCCGTTTCAAAGAATGATTTTGATAAATATGCCCCTCATGATAAATTTTCATAAAACCAAAAGGTGGATTGCCGAAATTCCTCAAACCGATATTATAGCGGTTTATGGAAATTGCGACCCATCATATTCCTACGTACCGTTTATTGACGGAATAACAGATAATCTTAAAACGGTAATAATGCCCGATGCCGACCATAATTTTGCAGGGAAAATGGATGAGTTTATTGCTCTTGCAGATGAACTGATAGATTAGGGAAGAACATTGACAAATACTTAGAGGGAACGGTGGAGCTTGCCTCGGATGCAATTGCCGCCTACAATAAATACATGAATAAATATCTCAAAAACCTAAACAAAATTGAATTCGTCGTGACCTACGCCTGCACGGGTAGGTGTTGCCATTGTTCCGAGGGTGACCACACATCTTGCGGTGAGCGGATAGATCCCGTGATTGCCGCAGAGGCGGTGCGAAAGATCGCGGCTAAGTACGATATCAAGACCGTAATGACCTTTGGCGGTGAGCCGCTTTTGTATACGGATGCGGTCTATGCGATCATGACCGCCGCCAAGGAATTGAATATCCCGAAACGACAAGTCATTACAAACGGCTATTTTACCAAAAAATCCGATAAAATCCGCGAGGTGGCGGGAAGGCTTGCAGAGTGCGGTGTGAACGATCTGCTTTTGTCGGTGGATGCGTTCCATCAGGAAACGATACCGCTTGATGTGGTGAAAATGTTCGCCATTGAAGCAAAGAAGTGCGGCATACCGATTCGCCTATCACCTGCGTGGTTGGTGAGCATGACGGATGACAATCCGTACAACAGAAAAACGAGAGAGCTTCTCGGCAGCTTTGCCGATATGGAGCTTCCCGTGGGAGAGGGAAACGTGATCTTCCCCGAAGGAAACGCGCTGAAATATCTCGCGGAGTATTTCACGCACGAGCTTCCCGAAAATCCGTACGTGGAAGATCCGTGCGACGTGCGTTGCGTATCCTTCGATCCGAACGGCGACGTTCTCGGCGGCAACGCGTATGAGCACGATATTATGGAAATTATAGAGGATTACGGTGAAAACCTATGAAATATATTTACGAAAACATATCGTCACTTCCGTGTCCTGTTGGCGAATTTTCTGTTTGTTATGGCAAGGAAAAAATCCCGTTCAGCGTTCGTAAAAACGACTATGATGTACCTTATAACGATATCACAACCCAAACAAATTATGCTTTGGACATAGATACGAAGCTTTTAGAACTTGGTTTACAATACGACGTTGTATTCTCGGAGGGCGGCTTGAATTTTTGTTGTTCTGATGAGCATACTGAATCTATCACCAATACGATTGAAAATTGGTCTGTCGGTATTGGTTCGTATGATATGAATGACGACGAGGATAACCCCAAAAAGCACAAGGGCTATGACGTATGGCGTTCCGAAGATAACCTTGGTTTTTCGTTTATTCTTTTGGATAGAACGATAGAAAAAATCACGTTTCTTGTTGCATGGATTGAAAACAAGGAAGCTTTGAACGTTGATTACGAAAGCGTTTTGGATTTTTGGTTAACGTAAATTTAGGAGAAACAATGACCAACCAAGAAATTTTGAAGATTGCGATGGCGCAGTCTGCCATCGATCTCTCGGCTGATGCGAGTGATTTTGAAAAGAACGAAAACGTGGTCGTGACTTCGCGCGAGAATGATGGTGCGAGGCGGTATCTCAAGCTCCCGTTTTCCTGTCAGCTCGTGTCTTACGGTAACAACGTGGTGGCATCGGTGTCGCCCGTATTCCGCGAGATTGCCGAAAATTACATAAACAAATATCCCGTGGAGCAACTGTTTGAAACGCCGCATTTGCACGTTTTGAACGAGGCTCTGATGGCAAAAGGACAGAAGATCTGCTTTATGGCGGAATATTTTCTGCCCGATGTGGATGTGCTTCGTCAAAGGACAGTCGAGGACGCCTGTCCGTACAAGTTGAAGATACTCAGGCAAGAGGACTTTACAGACCTGTATTTGCCCGAATGGTCGAACGCGCTCTGCAAGGACAGAAAGCATCTTGACGTGCTCGGCGTTGGCGCGTACGATAACGGACGGCTTATTGGTCTTGCAGGCTGTTCTGCCGACTCGGATACCATGTGGCAAATAGGCATTGACGTATTGCCCGAATACCGCAGACAGGGAACTGCCTCGACGCTTACAAGCCGTCTTGCCGTGGAGATTTTGAAGCGTGGCAAAGTACCCTTTTACTGCGCCGCTTGGTGCAACGTGAAGTCCGTCCGCAACGCCATCCGAAGCGGCTTCCGTCCTGCGTGGGTGGAAATGACGGCGAAATCCTGTGAAACGGTAGATGAGATGAACAAATAAGAATTTGACGGAGGTTATCTATGCTCGAAAAAATGAGTCATTTCTTTGAAGCGCGGCTTGACGGATACGATGAGCATATGATGACCGCCATCGAATCCGCAGACGAATTCTATCCTTTTACGGCAAAGCAGTTGCCAATAGCCGCGAATTGCTGTATGCTTGATTTGGGATGCGGTACGGGACTTGAGCTTGCGGAATATTATAAGATGTGTCCTTCGGCAAATGTAACGGGAATAGATCTCTCGCAAGGGATGTTAGCCGAGCTG
>JAZQRT010000163.1:0-1704 GCA_045629725.1 Eubacteriales bacterium
AGGTAACAAATCCGATGATTCCTTCCTATTCATATCAATAGAATATGTACGTTTATAACGAATATCAAGGTCGGGCTGAAACAGAGTCAGTGGTAAATCCGAGGTCCCTTCGTTATAGATAAGTGTTCGTATAACGCATTAGCGTAAAAGCAAGGATATAAAGAAAAGCCTTGGCGAGCAGTTTTCCCATTACCGGGATTACTGTTTGTCGAGGCTTTTTTGTTTTTTCAAAAAAATCTAAAAAAATTCAAAAAACTTTTTTAATTCGGACAAAAGGTGTCCGGATTAACTGTCATAATGTAGACGTCAGAGGCAAGGAGGTGAGATAAGTGACAGCTTTAGAACGCAGAGAAGCGATAATAAAAGTACTTTGCAAAAGAAGACATGAGAAGATTGAAAATCTTGCTTTTGAGTTCGATGTGAATGAAAAAACGATCAGACGCGACATACTTGAGCTTAGCTTATCTTACCCGATATATACATCTACTGGACGGTACCGCAGTGGTGTATACATAGCCGAAGATTATTATTTTGGAAAGCAGTATCTTTCCGACGTGCAGCTTCAAACGATTATCTCCCTCCTTGACAAGGTCGATGACGATCGACGTGAGGTCTTGGAAAGCATAATCAAGGATTTTGGAAGAACAGAAAAGGAGAAGAAATGATTGAAACTAGTCAGATTAAAGAAGACCTGAAGGAAATCCGATATTACTATGAGATGAAAAAGACCTTTGATTCAGCGTCAGCTTTCTTACAGCCGAAAATCCTCTTGTGTAAGGTGGATAGATACAACGCTGCTGTAAAAAATGCTCCAGCAAAGTTGTTCATTATTTATTATTCTCTCTATGTAGAAGGGAATACGCATGAACGATTAGCTGAAGAATGGGGTTATTCCAGGCAGTATATTTCAACGCTTAATGATGAGCTAGTGAAATTTTTACAAAAAAACTTTATGTCATAAGGAAGGAGAAGATCATGAAAGGGAAGATTCCAATCAACGAAACACCTTGCAAGGTGACAAACGTGTATAGAACGGAAAACTATATTGTTTTTCAGAGCGTTCACGTTTGCTATGGCGATTCCGGCAACATTCTTATGAGCGATGACGTTTATCGTCTTAGAACTCCCGAAAGGGATGCGGAATACGAGAAAATGTTCGGCAAGGAAACCTGCTCAAACAAAGCAAGAAGAATGAGAGTAGCTTGTTACACTCGTATATATGAGGATTAAAACTCTTGTTCACAATAACGTCTTTTTCGGCACAGCCGTTAAAGAGCCTGGTTAACAGGCAGATATAGCAAAACCGACAAGAGAAGATTTAGTTCCCGGGGTTTCTGAATTTTGCAAAGAGGTGGCCACCGTTTGGAAAACGGAACTCCAAACACAATGTTTACATAATGTCGGTATGCACATTAAAACTGAATAGCCGAAAGGCACAAAAATCAAAAACAAAAGGAGGTTTTGTAAATGGCAAAATCCAGTAATGCTTCTAGCAAGTATAATCAGCGCAGATGGGCTGTTCCTACCAAGAGAGCAAAGAACTACGCAGAGGAGCGTAAGTCAAAGGTTCATCAGAGAGGTCCCAAGGAAGGACAGGAGCTGACAGATTACGAAGCAGGTATTCGTTCAGGTTATCTTCAGTGCCAGACTGACCACGCTGGATTGTACAAGTATAAGAAAGCAATTTCCGAAGGAAAGAGCAAA
>JAZQRT010000164.1:0-12399 GCA_045629725.1 Eubacteriales bacterium
TATCAAAAATTTTAAAAAAAATGTTTATAAAATTATAAATAAATAACCGAGATTACACGTTGTGAAAGTGTTCTCGGTTATTTTGTTTTGTGATTTTATATTATTACTTCTTCTTTTTGTTGTAGATTATCACACCTGCAACTGCTGCACCGATAAGAGCTGCGGCTGCAACTGATCCTGCAACGATAAGACCTGTCTTTGCTCCCTTGGAAAGCGTCTTCTTAGCAGGAGCTTCGGGGAGTACCTCCTCTTCTACGTAGAAGGGATCTGTTGCCTTGTCATAATCTGTTGTTCCTTTTTCGTAAACTGTTTCATTTCCGAAAATGTCTGTAACAGTAATGCGGCACTTGTATGCATCTGTTTCAACGCCTTCAAGGATGCAGCATGTTACCTCGGGACGAGTTTCGTACTTTGAGAAGATCTCGTTTCCGTCGATATCAAATACCTGAACCTTGTAATCAAGCTGAGGAGTTGAGTTATCCGCAAGTCCCCATGCAACGATCTTATTCTTTGTGTATGTGCTCTTGTTTTTAATGTTTACGATCTCGATGGAGGGAAGTCCGAACTCGGGTTCATCGGGCTGTTCGATGCTGCAAACCTCTTTCTTCTTAGATGCTGCATTGTAAGCTGCTTGATCTGCAACGTCGCCGCCTGCCTGTCCCCAGAAGAACTCATCTGTTGCTCCGAAATCGTGTGCGCCTGCCTTGTTGTCAGCGCCGCCGTCATGGTAAAGGAGAGTTGTTGTATCAAGGGATACCCAGTCCTTTGTTTCGTTATCAACTACGTACATAGCCTTTACGTTGAATTCTCTCACGTTATAGCTATCATTTATGAAGTTTTCTTGGAAAAGTGACATTCCGCCCCTGAGGTATGAGTTTTTAAGGTGTGTATCGAAGTAGGAAATGAGAGTCCACTTTCCTGTTTCCTTTTCTTCAACCCACTGACCTACAAAGGTGGTTCCTCTTTCTGCATCCTCCCATGTACGGAGAAGCATACGGTACCAAGTGTTATCCTTCCATTCGTAGTTTCTGATGCAGTTTGTTCCTTCACCCTCTCCGCCAAAGGTATTCTCGCCCTTGGGGTAAACTCTGGAGGCTGTGAGTATCTTGTCCTCGCCTGTTTCCTTATCCTTATAGGGCATTTCCCAGAATGCCATGATAGCCTTTCTGCCCTTTGCAGCGTCTACGTTCTGAAGACCTGCATAAGCGCCACCGCCCTTTATCTCGGGGAACATTTCCGTGGATTCGGGATTGAAGCCAAGTCCGAAGTTACAAAGTGCCCAATATGTGAGGTAGGGTGTTTTTGTTCCTCTGAATTCGATGGTGAATGCATCGAACTTGCGGGATGTTTTGGAAAGGTCCGGATCGGAGTATATGTTATAAGCCATCTTTGTTGCAACGGGCTTGTTTTTTACGTTTGCCATATGATATCTCTCCTTTAAGCTTTAAATTTAGATATGTAAATAATTATTTCTTTTTCTTCTTTTTGCTGATGATAACAACTGCTGCAACCACACCGCCGATAACAACAACTGCACCTGCAGCTGCAATAGCAATTATAACACCTGTGTTGTTGGGATCTGTCTGTGTGGGAGTTGTTTCTGCGGGAGTTGTGGTTTCGGGAGTATCTGTTTTTTCAGCATAAGGATCGCCGTGGAGCTTCTTATATTCTCTGGAAACGCCCTCGTAGGTGGTTGTGTTACCGAAAAGGTCTGTAAGCTTGAGAGTGTACTTGAAGACCTCTGTTCCGATGTCCTTGTATGAGCAGGTTGTTACGTCGGGACGGTTTGCGGAGTTCTTGTAGATTTCCTTGTTATCTGTGTCATATGCTGTGAATTCATATGAGTACTGAGGAGCGCTATTTTCGTCAACTGACCAGAACAGTGCTTTTTCCATTGTACGTGTATCAATTACCTTTTCGCCGACCTTCTTTATAGCGATCTTGCAATCAAAGGTGGGCTGATCGGGCTGAGTGATGGAGTAGGTCTTGCTCTTGACTGCCTTTGCCTCGTAGATCGTCTGATTATCTACAACGCCGCCTGCTTCGCCCCAAAAGTATTCGTCCGTTGCACCGAAGGTGTGTGCGCCCATCTTGTTAGCCGCGCCGCCGTCACCGTAGCTGAGGACTGCTGTGTTGAGGGAAACCCACTTGTTTGTCTTGTGGTCGAGTGCGTAGAGATTCTTAACGTTGAAGGATCTTTCTCTTTCGTAGTCATTTACGAAGTTTTCCTGGAAAAGGGAAAGAGCGCCTGTGATGTAGGATTTCTTGAGCTTGCTGTTGAAAATGGAGCCGAGAGTCCATTCGCCTGTTTCCATATTCTGGAACCACTGACCAACGAACGTAAATCCTGTTTCGCTGTCTTCCCAGCAACAAAGGTACATACGGTACCAGGTGTTGTCATCCCACTCAAATGCTCTGATGTGGTTTGTTCCTTCGCCCTCTCCGCCGAAGTTGCTTTCCTTACCTGCGGGATATATTCTTGTTGCTCTGAGGCTGTTCTGAGTTCCTTTTTCGGGGTTTATACCGTTATAAAATGCTTCCCAAAAAGCCATGATAAGCTTTCTTTCGTCTGCATTCTGCATACCCGCATAAGCGCCCATGTTACCGATTCCGGGATATTCAGCTCTTGTTTCTGCAGAGATGCCAAGGGCAAAATTACAAAGTGCCCAGTATGTGAGTGTAGGAGTTTTGATTCCGCGGAATTCGATTGTATAAGCATCAAACTGACCTGATGTTTTGGTAAGTACAGGGTCGAGGTAGATGTTGTATGCCATGTAATCCGATGCAAATGCACCAAGGGAGGTAGCGAGCATAACCGCAACTACCATCAGCGCGATTACTGATTTAAAAATTCTTTTTTTCATTTTATTATGCCTCTTTCCTTCAAAAAGTATTCTTGTGATTACTTATTCTTTTTCTTGATGATGAAGAATACCACGATTCCTGCAACAACGATAACACCTGCAACGATGGCAACGATAACACCTGCGTTATCGGGTGCTTCTGTAGCTGTTTCATCGGGAGTTGTTGCGGGAGCGGTCGTCTCGGGAGCTTTTGTATCCTCGGGAGTGGGCTCGGGAGTAGGTGTTGCGGGAGCCTTGTCGTAAGCTTCTGTTGTTTTTTCAAGAGTTGTTGTGCTTCCAAAGAGGTCTGTAACTGTAAGGGTTGCCTTGTAAGCGTCTGTTGTAAGCTCCTCAAGTGTTACGGAGCTGATCTGGGGACGGCTTTCTTCCTTTGTTACAAGTATATTTCCGTCCTTGTCCGTGATCTCAAGCTTGTAGGAAAGCTGAGGTGTATTTGTCTTTGAGAGCTCCCAGCTGATGGTGTTTCCTTCAAGTGTAAGAGTTGTGAGAGAAGGAGTTCCGAAGGTGGGTTGATCTGGCTGAGTGATGGAGAGCTTCTTGGATTTTACTGCGGTCTGCTCGTAAGCCTTCTGAGGATCAACGTATACGCCGTCTCCCTGTCCTTCAACAAGTCCGCCGGATGAGCCCCAGAAATATGTACCGTCCTCGCTGACTCCAAAGCTGTGGGCGCCCATCTTGTTGTCAGCGCCGCCGTTACCGTAGGAGATGTTTACTGTGTTGAGGGACTTCCAAAGTCCGTCCTTTTTATCGTTTACGTAAATGTTCTTTGTACGGAAGGATCTTACGTTTGTCCACTGGTTAAGTCCTGCCCAGTAGTTTTCCATGAACAATCCCATTCCGCCGATGAGGCATGATTCATAAAGACCTGTGTCGAAATAACAAGCAAGATGCCATTCGCCTGTTGAGAGATCCTGAACCCACTGACCTACGAAGGTGGTGCCTGTTTCAACGTCATCCCAAGTGTGGAGGACCATGCGGTACCAGTTAGCATCTGTCCAAGCGTAAGGAGCGATACAGTTCTTTCCTTCGCCCTCTCCACCAAAGTTGGAGTCACCTGCGGGATACATTCTCTTAACGTTGTGGATCTTTGTTCCGCCGTAAGGCATTTCCCAGAATGCCATGATGGAAACCTTGCTTCCATCTCCTCTTTCCTGAAGACCTGCGTAAGCGCCGCCGCCTGAAATTGCGGGGAACTTAAGGAAGTTTTTCTTGGAAGAAAGGTCAAGTCCGAAGTTGGCAAGGGACCAATATGTGTTTATGGGTGTTTCATCACTGTAAAAATCGATTGAGAAGGTTGTGTACTTTTTGCTTGTCTTTGATACGTCCGGGTCGGCATAAATATTATATGCCATTTTTTTGTTTGCCTCGGCAGTGTCGTCTGCAAAAACTGTCATAGCGGGTCCTGCAACCATAACTGCTACTATTGCAAGAATGAGCAGTGATCTTAAAAGCGATTTTTTCATTTTTTATCTCCTTTGTGCTTGTTTTTGAAGTATACGTAAATACTTCTATATCACTCTAATTATAAACTATTTTGTAATTATTGTCAATACTGAGCAACTAAAAAAGGTTCATCTATATATGTTTTGTGCACAATCACGGAGGCTTTTTTTAAAAAAAGGAAAATGGGTAAATTATCCGTGATTTATACTGAATCAACGGATAAAACAGAGGTGATAGTTGCAATTGTAGCATACAAAATACGTTGCTTGATCAATGCTTTAGGGGAGTTTTTAAAATGATATTAGCACTCTCTGAGTATGATTGCTAATTTTACAGTATGTTCATTAAATATACTAAAACAGATAAATAATATGGTGTATACTTATCTCAAGAAATAAGTGGAGGTAAAGGCTATAATTTTTGAAAAAGCTTCCATAAAATTAAAATATTTGCGAAAACCTATTGAATATTTGAAGATTTTTTGATATAATAAACTTTGATAGTCCGAAAAAGGAGGATTTTGAATGAAGCACGTTGATATGTATTCCGATGGTGCCTGCAGCGGTAATCCGGGACCCGGGGGATACGGAACGATCCTTGTTTTTGGAGAGCTGGAAAGAGAGCTTTCGGGCGGTGAGAAAAACACTACCAACAACAGAATGGAGCTTTCCGGAGCTATTGCGGGGCTTGAAGCCTTGAAGTATCCCTGCGAGGTAACGCTTTATTCGGACTCCAAATATCTTGTGGACGGAATAACAAAAGGCTGGGCAGAGAAGTGGCGAGCTAACAACTGGGTGAAATCAGATAAAAAGCCGGCGCTTAATTCCGATCTTTGGGGAAGACTTCTTGATCTTCTGGAAATTCACAAGGTCACCTTTGTATGGGTAAAGGGGCATAATGGACATCATTACAATGAGCGCTGTGACGCACTTGCGGTTGCAGAGGCTGAAAAATACAAATAATAAAAGATTAACGTATAATTAAAGACGAGGTAAATACAATGAGCAGATTTGTTTATGCGGACAATGCGGCGACCACTCCGGTGCTTCCTGAGGTTGCCAAGGTAATGAACGATTGTTTTTTGCAGGACGGAATGTACGGAAACCCCTCAAGCCTTTATAAAAAGGGACAGGAGGCGAACAAGGCTCTTAACGATGCAAGAGCAAGGATAGCGTCTATTCTTAATTGCAAGCCTGCTGAGATCTTCTTTACTTCTTGCGGCTCCGAATCCGATAACTGGGCAATAAAGGGTGCGGCAAGAGCAAACGTAAAAAAAGGTAAGCATCTTATTACAACGAAGATCGAGCATCATGCGGTGCTTTATACAATGGAGGCTCTTGAAAAAGAGGGCTTTGAGGTTACTTATCTTGACGTTGACTCTGACGGTCTTGTAAGCGCAGAGCAGGTAAGAGAGGCTATAAGATCCGATACGACACTTGTTGCCATTATGTATGCAAACAATGAGATCGGAACTGTTGAGCCTATCAAGGAGATTGCAGAGGTGTGCCGTGAAAAGAAGGTCATCTGCTTTACAGACGCAGTTCAGGCAGTTGGTAACGTAAAGATAGATCTTCAGGACCTTGGTGTTGATATGCTCTCTTTCTCGGGACATAAGATTCATGCACCCAAGGGTATCGGTGCTCTTTATATAAAGACAGGAACAAGAGTACACAATTTCCTTGACGGCGGCGGACAGGAAAGAGGCCGTCGAGGCGGTACGGAGAATGTTGCCTTCGCACTTGCACTTGCAAAAGCCCTTGAGATCGCCGATGCAAGACTTCCCGAGCTTGAGGCAGTAAAGGTTAAAAGGGACAGACTTATCACAGAGCTTAAGAAAATCCCGAAGTCCATTCTCAACGGTTCCCAGGAAAAGCGTCTTCCCGGTAACGTAAACTTCTCATTTGAATGTATTGAGGGAGAGAGCCTTCTCCTGCTTCTTGACAGCATGGGAATTTGCGCTTCGACGGGCTCTGCTTGTTCATCACGCTCCCTTGAGCCCTCACACGTGCTTCTTGCCATCGGACTTCCCGTGGAGCACGCTCACGGCTCACTCAGACTTTCTATCACACATGAAACAACTGACGAGGATATAGATTATATCCTTGAGTGTGTACCGAAGGTTGTTGAAAGACTCAGAATGATGAGTCCTCTTTGGAAATAAAATTTAGTATGATGATTGTATAAAGGAGATATAGATTATGTATAGCGAAAAGGTTATGGACCATTTCATGAATCCCCGTAACGTGGGAGAAATCGAAGGCGCAGACGGCGTTGGCGAGGTTGGTAATGCAAAATGCGGAGATATCATGAAAATGTATCTCAAGATTGAAAATGATATAATTACAGACGTAAAGTTCAAGACTTTCGGATGCGGAGCGGCAATCGCTACATCCAGCATGGCAACTGAGCTTGTAAAGGGTAAGACTCTTGAGGAGGCTCTTGCTCTTACAAACAAGGCAGTTGTTGAGGCTCTTGACGGACTTCCCCCTGTGAAGATCCACTGTTCCGTTCTTGCAGAGGAAGCGATCAAGGCTGCGCTTCTTAACTATTTTGATAAGAACGGAATCGAAAGCGAGCTTGCAGATCGTTGCCGTGCGGCAAATGCACATTCATGCAGCTCCTGTGACGAGCACTGCAGCACTTGCGGAAAGGATTCCTGATATAATCTGAAATTGAGGTGCGACCGAGATGGCAGAAAAAAGAGATTATTATGAGGTCCTCGGGATATCGAGGGATGCCGATGAAGCGGCAATAAAAAAGGCGTACCGAACACTTGCAAAGAAATATCATCCCGATATGAATCCGGGTAACGCCGAGGCAGAGGCTAAGTTCAAGGAAGTGAACGAGGCTTATGCAGTGCTTTCCGATGCAGAAAAGAAGTCCATGTATGACAGAATGGGTCATGCAGCCTTTGAAAACGGAGGAATGGGCGGCGGAGGATACGATTTTACAGGTCAGGGCTTTGATTTTACCGACATTTTCAGTTCCTTCTTTGGCGGCGGAATGGGCTCCCAGCGAGCTTCAAGAAACGCGCCCCGCAGAGGAGATGATCTTGAAACACAGATCACTGTAACCTTTGAGGAATCAGCCTTCGGAACCAAGAAGGACGTGTCCTACTCCAGAGTTGAGAAGTGTCCCGATTGCTCGGGAAGCGGTGCTGAAAAGGGTACGACCCCCGAAACCTGTACGGTTTGTAAGGGCTCGGGACAGGTGACCACTATTCAGAGAACTATCCTTGGCTCCATGCAGTCAACAGCGCCTTGTAACAACTGTCGCGGTACAGGTAAGGTTATCAAAAATCCTTGCGGCGGATGCAAGGGCAAGGGTTATATAAGAATAAAGAAGAACATAACCGTGACGGTTCCTGCGGGAATTGCAAACGGCAGAAGCCTTAAGCTTCAGGGACAGGGAGATGAAGGTCGCAACGGCGGTCCCGCGGGAGATCTTTTCATTCTCGTGAACGTAAAGCCCCACGCTCTCTTTGAGCGTCACGGGGACGATCTTTACTGCGAGATCCCGATCACATTCTATGAAGCCGCCCTCGGCGCTGAGATCGAGGTTCCTACTCTTGAAGGTAAGGAAAAATATAATATTCCCGAGGGTACGCAGACGGGTACGGAATTTACGCTCCGTCAAAAGGGTGTGCAGAATATCGGAGGAAGATCAAAGGGTAACCTTTATTTCAAGGTTGTCGTTGAGATACCCCGCTCCATGTCCTCAGCTCAGAAAAAGCTTATGACAGAGTTTGCCGAGACCTGTAACAAAAATCCTAATAAGAATTTTGGTAAAAAAGGCAGCTTTATAAAGAAGTTTTTTGGTAAAGAGTAATATTAGGGGGACTTTTTAGGGCGTTGCTCTAAGACCCGCCAAACTTTTTGTGAAAAAGTTTGGATTAAAAAACTTTAATAAATAACTAATAAATTTAACTTACAGTAAAAAATCAAAAAAATCAAAATCCCTTTATAAAAGTTTTTGAGGGGGGCACAGGGGGAAGCTTTTTTCAAAAAGTTCCCCCTAAAAAAAGGGGAAAGAAAAATGGAATGGACACAGATAAGAGTAACCTGTAAAATTGAGGAGCTTGATACGGTAAGTGCCGTAATGAGCATGGTAGACAATTCCCTCATGGTTGAGGATTACAGTGATATTGAAGAAAACCTTATGACGGTATACGGCGAGCTTATTGACGAATCAATACTCAATTCTGACAAGTCGGTGGCGAAGGCGAGTATATTCATACCTGAGGAAAAGAGCCTTTCCGATGCTGTTGCATTTTTGAGGGAGAGATTTTTGAATCTTGGTCTTGACGTTAAGCTTGAGCTTGTAGGACTTGACGAGGAGGACTGGGCAAACGAGTGGAAGAAGTTCTACCATCCCATACATATCGGAAAGAATATCGTGGTAACTCCTCCGTGGGAAAAGTACGAGGCAAAAGAGGGTGAAACTGTGGTTCTTATGGATCCCGGAATGGCTTTCGGAACGGGAACTCACGAAACAACAAGACTTTGCCTTACGATGCTTGAAAAGTATCTTAAAAAGGGAGATAAGATACTTGATGTCGGAACGGGCAGCGGAATACTTTCAATTGCAGCATCCCTTCTTGGCGCAGGGGATATATATGCATACGATATCGACCCTGTTGCGGTAAGAGTTGCAAGAGAAAACGTAAAGGACAACGGTTGCACCAACATTACTTGCGGAGAGTCCGACCTTCTTGCAGGAGTTGAAAGCGACGGGTTTGACCTTGTTCTTGCAAATATCGTTGCGGATATCATTCTGCGTATGGTGGAGGACTTGCATAAGTATATCAAGTCGGGCACACTTGTTGTAACTTCGGGAATCATCATTCAGAAATCCGATGAGGTCAAGGAGGCGTTCCTTGCGTCAGGCTACGAGCTTGCGGATATGCTTCCCGAAAACGATTGGGTATCATTCGTTTTCAGAAAGATATAAAACCGAATACGTAAAATAATTGTTTTTGCCCGTCTTCTCATAAGGAGGTCGGGCAGTTTTATTATTTTATAAATTTTTTTGAAAAATATTTTTTTATTGTGTAACCAAAAGGGGGTAATTTACGCTATAATAGGTGAAAGGGAATTATGCACATTTCCTTAAGAATGAATATAATCAAACAGGAGCTCTTGCTTGAGATTATGTATCTGGATAAAAGGAGTGATAATATGAAAAAGATACTGACACTGATACTCACAATAATACTTACGCTGTCGATGATGGCGCTTCTTGTGGTTCCGTCCTTTGCGGATTCAAAGGAAGAGGAAAAAATACTTGAAGCGGCGAAGAAGGGAACTGTCATTTATCATTTTGGCATCGGTGATCTTGATACCCTTTTGTACATTTATGAAAATAAAAAGGATTTTGAAGAAAATACAGACGTCGCATATACGTTCATGCGCAGTCTGCTCCCGAAATTCGAAGGAAAAGGGTATTATACCCCTCCCCGTGATCCGAGTAAAGAGCATACGGAAGATTGTATATACAGCACCTATTATGATTATGTAAAATTAGGGGACGGTATAAAAAACCTTTCCGATCTGAAAAAGCTTTGTAATACTTATCTTACGGGATTTACAGGCGTTTTGAACGATGAATTTTCAGCTCCGAAGAAGGATTGCGGATGCTTTAAGAGTGCTCCCAGTATTTTAATAATAGACGGAGAAGCTCATATTTCCACCAATCCTCTTGGCTTTGACCTTTCCATGCCCGAGCTGAATTTTGAGGATTTTGAGGTGGAGTCCTATGATAGCAAGAAGGCAGTTGTAAGCGTATATATCCCTTATGAAGAGGATACCTTTGAGGTGGATCTTGTAAAAGAGGATGGGCAGTGGAAGGTCTGCGGAGGAACGCTTTTCACTGAATATTTCCCCGAGCATGGAATTGCATATTGCTTCACCCCCTCAACAGGCGAGGATTTCTCCGTTGTGAGTTATACACTTGTGATCGCGGCATCCGTTGTGCTAATGGTGCTTCTTGTGAAGGTTAGAAAAAGAACTGTATAAGCTTTTTAATTAAATATGATTATCTGATATTTTCTCTCCAATAAAATAATAAAAGGGCTCCCGCAGGCTATTTGTCGGCTTGCGGGAGTTTCTTTGTTTGGGAAAAGAATTGCGTTTAAACGAGCGTCGAAGACGCAGCCCTCTACTGATATGGCTGCGAACACATCAAACAGAGGTTTATTGACTGCCAATATAAAACACCCGCAAACCGTTTTGGTCTGCGGGTGTTTTGGGTTTCTTGACAACGCCAAGAAATGATTAATATTTAATTTTACTTCTTCTTTTTGCTGATAAGGAAGAATGCGACGCCTGCAACGGCGATCACTGCAACAACCGCGATGATAATGATAACCATAGAATTATCGTTACCGTTAGGCTCGGGAGTTGTTTCGGGAGCTGAGGGTGTTCCCGTGGGTTCTGCGGTAGGCTCGGTTGTAGGCACAGTGTCGGGAGTGGGAGTGGGAGTTACAGAGGGAGTAACTGCCGCAATCTTGATCTCCAAGCGGTCAAATTCCTTACCTTCGTAGTTAAGCACTGCAAAGTATCCTGCTTTTACAGCTTCAGTATCACCAACAAGGTTTCCGTCAGCATCAACAACGGTGATATCACCCTGTCTTGCTTCAAGAGCTGCCTTAAGTCCTGCAACTGTTGTGTCGGAGTTAACGTTTACAACTCCCTTCTGTCCTTCGGGAAGAACGGCAGTTTTATCGTCCTTAACTCCGATGGTAGTATAGGACATAACCTTGATCTCTGCAAGTGCGGGCCAGATCTGGCTTCCTGCAGCCTTTGATTTAAGCGTTACCTTGACTTCGTTTGCAAGGACTGCTTTATCAAGCTTGATCGTTACCGAATATGACTTTTTAGCTGAGTCATAGGACGATCCTGTGTATACTGTTTCAAACTTTCCGTCAACCTTAACCTCAACAACGAGCTGCATCTGATCGGCACCGGGAGTTCCTCTTGTTTCGGAAACAACAACGATCTCGTCAACGTAATAGCTCTTGTCAAACTTAAGTCCCGCATAGGAGGGGAATGAGTTGGAGGTTGAGATCCAAAGGCTTCCCATATCTCCGTCATTAAGAGAGGAGGCGGGATATGATGCCTGTGCCATTTGCGCATATGCCTGTGCAAACTCTGCAACGTTGTATTTAATGCTGGGAAGCTCTACTGCATCATCTGCAAGGTATGTTTTTTTGATCTCGTTAAAGATTGTGGGAAGTCCGCGGTTGATGGATCCGCCTGCAGGGTCGAGCACCTTTCTTGCGTACTCGTTTTCACCTGCAACGAAGGTCCACGCATTGTCAAAGAAATCACGGCTTGAGGGAAGTGTTTTGCCTTCTTCAAGCGCGTTGAGCCATGATTCCCACATTACGTAGTTATATTCGCCGAGAAGTCCCGCGTACTGACGGTAAGCGTAGGTGTGAAGTATCTTGCTGCACCAAGCTGTGATGATTGCCTTTGCATTAAGCTTCATCATGTATTCGTCGAAATCATCGTAGGAGCCCGTTCTCTTATCGTTACACCAATCGTCAACTCTGCCGATCCATTCGCCCGTAGTGCTGTCGATCTCATACATACAGATCTCGTCAAGAAGGAGGATTCCGTAAAGGAATTTTTCCTTCATTTTTTTGAACTCATCCATTTGCTTCTCGTTGTATGCTTCGATCATTGTGCTGAAGTATACTGCCTGTGAGTTGGAAACGAGCTGCTTCAAAAGGTCAACAACGTCATAAACGTAACATTCATTGTTCTTGAAGGTCATGAAGTCTTCCATGAAATATGTTACAGCCTCTTCAAACTTTTCGGGATCGTAGTCCATTGTATAGGTTCCGGAAATTGCAGAGGGAGAAAGAGAGGGAAGCATATTGATTACGGAGTTGATATTGAAATCATGGCTTCCGGAGTAACCGTATGCGGTGTCAAGGAGGATATCCCAAGCCTTGAGGATATTTTCGTTTTCTTCACCGTATCTGCGGATGGTGTAGTCCTTTATCCACTGGTCGAGGTCGAATTCTTCAGTATGCCAAGCAAGATCCCAAAGGAGCTCTTGGCAAACGGACAGGGTGCGTTCCAGTATG
>JAZQRT010000165.1:0-13915 GCA_045629725.1 Eubacteriales bacterium
AGCAAAATACAGGGGTGAATTTGAAGAACGGCTTAAAAAGGTGATAAACGAGGCAGAAAAGAATAAAAAGATTATACTTTTCATAGACGAGATACACACAGTGATCGGAGCGGGCAGTGCCGAGGGTGCTATGGATGCGGCAAATATCTTGAAGCCCGCTCTTGCAAGAGGAGAGATACAGGTCATAGGTGCGACAACTCTTGAGGAATACACTCGACATATAGAAAAGGATTCTGCCTTGGAGAGGCGCTTCGGACGGGTATTTATCTCCGAGCCTACTCACGAAAAGACCGTTGAGATACTGAAAGGACTTCGTGAACGGTATGAAAAATACCATAAAATTAAAATCTCCGACGAAGCCTTGAGGGCGGCGGTGGAGCTATCGGTAAGGTATATAAACGGAAAGTTTCTCCCAGATAAAGCTATTGACCTTCTTGACGAAGCATCCGCTGCCTACAAGCTGAATAAAAATGAAAAAGGCGATATCCTTGGAGAAGATGATATTTTAAATGCAGTGGGAAGAATAACGGGAGCGCCCGTTTCAAGCTCCGAAAAAAAGGACAGAGTAGGAGGCTTGGAAGAAAAGCTGAAAAGCAGAGTTATCGGACAGGATGATGTTATAGATAGAGTGTGTAAGGCTATAAAACGGGGAGCGGCAGGCATAAATGACCCACGCCGTCCCCTTGCAAGCTTTTTGTTTACGGGTCCGACGGGGGTTGGAAAGACAGAGCTTGCCACGGCTATATCGGAGGAGCTTTTTGGAGAGGATAATCTTATCCGACTTGATATGTCGGAATATGCAGAAAAGGGAAGCACTGCAAAGCTTCTTGGCGCAGCACCGGGGTATGTGGGATATTCTGAAAGCGGAAAATTTTGCAAAGCGGTAAAGGATCACCCTCATAGCCTCATTCTGTTTGACGAAATAGAAAAGGCAGACAGGGAAATATATAATCTTTTTCTTCAAATCTTAGACGAAGGGCGCCTCACCCCATCCTCCGGCAGTACTGTCAGCTTTAAAAATTGCATTATCATAATGACAAGTAATGTCCATGTCCGCGAGAGCGGCAAAAAAAGCATTGGATTTAATACTCCCGTGGAGGAAATAAAGAAAAAGGACGAGATCATTTCTGCTCTGTCCGAGCAGTTTGGCGTGGAGTTTATAAACCGAATCGACGAGGTCCTTGTGTTCAAAAATTTATCTCCTGTTGATTGTGAGAAGATCATAAGTAAGCTTGCGGATGAATTTAAAGAAAGATTGAAGAAAAATTTAGGCGTTGTTTTATGTATGGAGGATGAAGCACTCAGGGAAATTGCCCGTATCGGATACAGTGAAAAATTCGGTGCAAGAAACTTGAAACGTACTTTCAGAGAGTTAGCGGAGGATAAAATTTCCGAGGAGATAATTAAAGGAAATATTGGGAAAGAAAGCAAAGTAAATCTGCGTTTTGAAAATAACACACTGCTTTGGCAGATTACTCCATGAGTTGCAAAGTGTGGTTTTGGCTACGGGAGAGGAAGCTTGAAAATCAATAGGATATACAGTCCTCTCCCGTGATTTAATAAATGATGAATGATTGATCTCTTGATAATCAATTTTGCCGCGGAGTTTCTCGGATAAAACAGACTATGTTGAACTTTTGTGATAAATTGGGACAAACATTGGAGAAAACCGAACAAAAAACGCTGACTTACAGCTTTAAAATTTTTTCGACTTTTTTTAAAAAAACTATTGACAAAACGAGCTTTCTGTGTTATTATATACAAGCACTCGCGGGTGCACAACGGCGGAATAGCTCAGTTGGCTAGAGCATTCGGTTCATACCCGACAGGTCGTTGGTTCAAGTCCGACTTCCGCTACCATAATAAGGCCCGTTGGTCAAGAGGTTAAGACACCGCCCTTTCACGGCAGTAACATGGGTTCGATTCCCGTACGGGTCACCAAAACAGAAAACATCCGAACTAAAAGTTCGGATGTTTTCTTGTTTTATAGGAATTTACTTTTTTCTTAAACAAAATAATTTCATAATTAAAACTCGAACAACAGTTGAAATCCGTCAAAAAACAAGTTATTGACGATAGGAAGATTTATGATATACTGATTGTGAAAGCAGGCCTCGCTTATCTTTTCTCATGAAGGAGATTTTAAATGAACGAAATTGGCAAAAAAATCAAAGAACTGCGTAAGAAAAAAGATATGACCCAAGAACGGCTGGCGGAGTATTTGAACGTATCATTCCAAGCTGTTTCCAAATGGGAAACAGGTGCGGCTTCTCCCGACCTTTCCATGATCGTCCCGCTTGCACGTCTGTTAGGCGTTTCTACCGATGAATTATTCGGGCTGGTCAACGCAGAGGAAGACCCTCGATTGAAAGAACTGGAGGCAGCTTTTGACGCAACCTACAAAACAGGTGATACCGCGAAACGCTATGAAATCGCCAAAACCGCCGTAGCCGAATACCCCGGGAATTTTGATTGCCTTCTGCGTCTGGCTCATGCGGAGGAAACCTATGCCATCCATAGTTGTGAAATGCTCTCCGAAAGACAGCAGGAGCATTTCAAGGCAGCTGTCAAGCTCTTTGAAAACATCTTTGAGGACTGTGAGGATGCTGATACCAAGAGTTGTGCCATCCACGGACTGGTACGGAATCTGCCCAACATCGGACGCAAAGAAGACGCTGTTTTTTATGCTAAACAACACCCTTATGACGTAGACAACCTCTTGATGTGGTGTTTATCGGGAGAAGAGTTAACTATTCACAGACAGAAAATGATCAAACGAAAAATGGAAAATCTTGTAAACGATTTGGAATGGGGAAAACACGACCTCCATGCCATACACGCGGCAGAGACCGTTATCAAGACAATTATCGACGATGGCAACTACCTGTTCTATAATGAGGCTTTGATGCACAATTATATCTGGCAAGCCAGGTGCCTTACCCGTGAAGGAAAATTTGAAGAAGCCATTGAGACACTGAAATTCTCCCATCAGTATGCGGTAGCCTATGAAAATGATCTTGAAAAAGCCCGTGTGAAACCTGTCCCCTATACTTGCGCCATTCTAAATAAACAGACATTTGATGCCAAAACTTTGGGGGTTAGCGGCACCTCCACCCTTACCGAAGATTTCCGAGAGTATCTTGATCAGAACTTTTTTGACGTTCTTCGTGACAGAGAGGATTTCCAAGCACTTTACACACTCTAACTCATTGCCCCGCCTTGCGCGGGGCTTTTCTTTGTTTTTGGGTATTTTTAAATGAAGTAATTAAGAATGGTTTTAGGAGTATTTGAAATAAATTTTTCAATAGTATTGTTTCCTATGGTAATTTATGATATAATCAAGATAGATTAAAATTTGTTTTTATAAAACTCATTTTGAAAAAGGAGGACGATCATGATAAAGAAAAAATTTTTGTTTTTTACTTTAGCTTTAGCTCTTAGTGTTATCGGTAATTCATATTTATTGTATCTCTTTGTGCCGTGGCTTATTGCTCCTGCACTGCTAATGCTTTTAGTGTGTAACTTGATACCCTCCTTTTGCGGTGAGGGAATATATAAGGCAAGGCTCAGACTGTGCTCACACGGAAATATTACGCTGCGATTGTTTGTAGTATACACCCTTGCGTCATTGGTTGTGAATATCGTTTTTGCCTTTATACTATTGCCGCTCAGGTGGATAGATCTTCTCATCGGACTTGGTGTTTGCATCGGAGTTGGTTCTGTAGTTTTCTGGAACGGAATTATATCCGTGTACTTAAGCTCGACTCAGCTTGGAATAAAGCACAGAGTTATCGGAGCGCTCCTTGGGCTTGTTCCTGTTTTAAACCTTATTATGCTTTTCAAGATCATAAATATAACGGGCAGGGAGGTTTGCTTTGAGGCGGACAAGATACGTCTTAACAGTGCAAGGCGTGAGGATAAGGTATGCGAAACAAAATACCCGATACTTCTTGTTCACGGCGTATTTTTCAGAGATTATAAGCTCCTAAATTATTGGGGCAGGATTCCGTCAGAGCTTAAAAAGAACGGGGCAACGGTCTTTTACGGAAAACAGCAATCCGCACTCCCCGTAAAGAAAAGTGCCTCGGAGCTTTCATGGGAGATAAGAAAGATCATTGAACGTGAAAACTGCGGAAAGGTTAATATAATTGCTCATTCCAAGGGCGGACTTGATAGCAGATATGCGATACAGAATTACGGTATCGGCGAGTATGTGGCATCTCTTACAACTGTAAATACGCCTCACAGAGGTTGTAAATTTGCGGATTACCTCCTTGAAAAAGCACCTAAAAAGCTTGTGGCTTCGGTTTCAAAAAAGTATAACGGAATTTTCAGAGCCTTAGGCGATGATTCTCCCGATTTTCTTGGAGCCGTAAGCGACCTTACATCAAAAAGATGTACCGAGTTTAACAAAGAGGTTACTGATACAAAGGGTGTTTATTGCCAGAGTGTCGGCTCTATTCAAAAAAAGGCAAGGAGCGGTCAGTTTCCGCTGAATTTGACCTACAGGTTAGTAAATATCTTTGATGGTGAGAACGATGGTCTTGTGGGTGAGGAATCCTTCCCATGGGGCGAAAGATATATCATCAACAGAGCAAAGGGCTCAAGAGGAATATCCCATGCGGATATGATCGACCTTAACCGTGAGGACATCCCCGGCTTTGACGTGAGAGAATTTTACGTTCAGCTTGTAAGCGATTTAAAAAACAGAGGTTTTTAATATGACGGATATCATGAAAACATCCCCTGCGGTCTTTGCAGTTGGCAGGGATTATATAATTTCAATACCTTTAAAATCTCCCTGTCTTGCTTTTGTAAGGGTTGGGGACAGGTGCTATTACGATCATTCAAACGGTATTTTAAGATCAAGCACCGATATTCATAAGATAAAGCTTCCAATGAATGCGCTTGACGCTGAAGGAAAATATACGGTATGCCTCAGACCTATGATAGCGCGAAAGCCATATTTTTCCGAGTGCTCCGATATAATTGAAAAGGAATATAATTTTTATCCCGTAAGCTCGGATGCTCCAAGACTTTTTCATATTTCCGATGCTCACGGAATGGCGGAAGCACCGATCGGTGCCTATAAATGCTATGAAGAAAATATCGGTGAGGTTGATTTTTTGGTGCTCAACGGAGATATAATCGACCACAGCGGAAAATTAGAGCATTTTGATACCATATATAAGATCGCCGAGGGAATCACCCATGGTGAAAAGCCCATCGTGTTTTCAAGAGGAAATCACGATATGAGGGGGATATATGCCGAGAAGTTAGAGGACTATACCCCCACTGATAATGGTAAGTCATATTATACCTTCCGGCTCGGTACGATTTGGGGAATGATACTTGACTGCGCCGAGGATAAGTGCGACTCTCACGGAGAATACGGAAATACCATATGCGCCCACGCCTTCAGACGGGAGCAGACTGAGTTTATAAAATGTGTTATCGAAAATGCGGGAAGGGAATATAATGCTCCGAATGTTAAGCACAGAATGATCGTTTCGCATATTCCCTTTACCATGAAGTTTAACCCACCCTTCAATATTGAGGAAGAATTATATGCTGAGTGGGTGGAGCTTATAAGATCAAATATCAAGCCCGATTTATTGCTCTCGGGACACGAACATAAAACAGCGGTATTTCCGGCAGGTTGCGAAAAGGACGCCTATGATGCAAAATTTCCAACCCTTGTGGCATCGAAGCCTCACAGGAAAGACCTTGCCTTTGACGGCGCGGGAATTGAATTCGGAACGGATGCTGTAAATGCTGTTTTTTGCGGCAATAACGGGATAATAGAAAAGTTTATTATCTGATAAAGAAAAAAAGATGCAAAGCTTTGATGAGTTTTGCATCTTTTTAATTTATAAGAAATTACTCTGTTTTGGAATAAAATGTATTCTAAAAGGTGCACTCGTGAGAACAGCTTTTCCCTGCGGTCGTGGAGCGATTTTTTTATAAAAGGATCGTTCGGGTAATGTACGCTTTTACAACTTGATTATAATTTGATGACAAATCAATGATAATTAACCGTTAATATATGGGTGAAAAAACAAAAGGAGTTGATAATATGAAACGAACATTATCATTGATTTTAACAATTTGCGCGGTTTTGTCTTTGGCATCCTGCGCTGTGACACCAAAGACACCCCAAGGAACAGGGGAGGGCACTTTGGAGAGTACCGAAACGGGATATATAACTCCCGATATTCCCGATGGTCATCCTACGCATGTACCGGACGTTGTTCCGCCTACAAATATCGTGATCGAGGAGCATTATATTAATGTTCTTCCCGAAACCGAGGTTACGGGAGCATATGAATACCATAACGTAAGCGGTGATACTTCAACGGTAAACGCTGTTTCGCAAAACGGAGCGGTTATCTTTGGAGATAATGAGATGTATTTGCGTCTTTATGTTAACGGGGAATACAAAAACTATAAATATGACCTTAAAACGGGAGAATATACATCGGCATGTACTGACCCTGCGTGTATGCATACTGCAAGTGATAAATGTATCGGCGTTGCATTCCCCGATCAAGCAAATGACGGAAACCAGAACTTACTTCAGTTTGTATCGGGGGACAGCATGTATTTTTCCGTAAACGGATGTGTCTATGAATACAACGGCAAAACCTCAAAAATACAAAAGATAACAGATTATGACGGCGTTATCAAATCATATAATACTTGCTCAGCTATTGAATACGGTGACTATATATACACTGTTCAAAATATTTTGATAAAGGGTGCCGATCCCATGAAGTTCGAAAGCTATTCAAGCGGAGTTTTCAGAACAAGTAAAAAGGGCGGTAAAACAGAGCTTGTGAAGGATCTGGGTTCAAGACAGAGCATCCTCCGTTACATTGAAAATGATAAGATGTATTTTTGTAAAAATGATTTTACGGTCTTTACAACCGATCTTGAGGGTAACAACGAAGAAGAGCTTTTTGAAATTTATTGGCTGTGGGATTTTAGCGTTAAAAGTGATAAGGTCATTTATTCCGTGATATCCGAGCTTGATGAGGAAACAAGGGGCTTCAAGGCTTGTAATATTTATACCTATGATACTCTGACGGGCAAGCATCAGAAGATCTCGGACGACCGTGTGCTTTATTATTTTGTTACGGATAATTATATCTATTATATGCCCCGTCCCGACGGAAAAAATTATTGGTCCCTTATGCGTATCAAACATGACGGTTCAGACAAAACCGAGCTTATGAAGATCACAAACGCAGGTGATTGGGGCTTCGGCGGCAGACAATGCTTTTGTGTTATCGGAGATTATTTCTTTACAATAAGAAATAAAATGGGCTCCTCGGGCGCCCTCGATACGGATTATGTATGCTATGATTTTGTAAACAGCACCTATACCGTTATCGGCAGCGGCAAGTGGTACAAAATGAATTGGGAGGAGTTACCGGAAACGGAGGAGCCAAGCAAATAAACGAGAAGGGATAAAGATAAGCAATGTTTTTATCCCTTTCAAAAAGGAGGAACACATATGAAGCTTGTGGGATATGAATTTAAAAAAATGCTCAGAGGGCGTTATGTTCCTGTGCTTCTTGCGGTTTTGATGGCTATTATGGGAGCACTGTCTTTTGTCAGAGCTACTGAGGTGAAAAAAGAGCGTCAGAATACCGAGTTAATGATTACGGTATATGAAGATTATCTATCATCGCCCGAGGATATCACAAACTATTTAAAAGAGATTGAAGCATTTGAGGAAGAACAGTCACGTCTTTTTCTGGATGCGGTACTTTCGGGAAACGAGGAAAGCTATGAGCCTGTGAAAAAAACGTGGAAGTATACGGCGTCAACCTCTGCAAATGCTGAAAAAGCATTGCTTTATGAGGTGATATCTGCCAAGATTGAAAATGAAGACTATATAAACAGTATAGAAAAAGTTATCGAAACGAATGAAAGAAAGCTTTTGGGGTATGAGGCAAACGGAATAGCAAAGGATTCTTTTTTGTATGGATATACCGAGTATACTATCTCTGTTTACAAGAATTTCCTTGAAAAACAGATCACTCCCGATTTTGAATATACCTATGGCTGGCAGGATTATTTTGAATACAGCGAGGGAAATATACTTCCGTTTTTGGGTATTATCGTCGTGGTGAGCGCAATTTTTTTAGGTGATAAATCCTGCGGATTTTACTTTGTAATGTCGGTGCAAAAAAACGGAAGAGGGAAAAGCATAAAGGCAAAAATTATACTTTCGGTTTTGCTCAGTATAGTGATAAGCATCTTGTTTTCACTGATATCCTTTGGGGTATTTCATGGAGTTTTGGGAATGTCAAACCACAAAAATGCAGTCCAAGCACTTGAAAGCTTCCGTTTTGTTCCCTACGAGCTCACAATTTTCGAATATTTTTGTCTTTTTGTATTTTTCAAAGCATTGGTTTTATCGTTTTTCTCAGGTGCGGTTGCCGTTTTATCATCTTTTTTAAATAATTATGCGGCTGTATATTTTTTGTCCTCGGGATTGATAGGTGCAAATATTTTTATATATGCCTATAACAACCTTAATAACACTGGCTTTTTAAAGGTAAACAATCTCTTTTCGCTATACGGAGTAAACGGATTGTTTTCCAGAGTTCGGGCTTATGATGTGTTTGGCTGTGTTTGGGATAACTTGGCGATCATTATCCCTGCTTTGGTTCTGCTCTTTGGAATGTTCGTTTTTGGTATCTACTTGTCATATCATTCCAAATCATCGGCAAGGACCTATAATTTCAAGCTTCCTGTTTGTTTTGAAAAGATACTGAAAAGAAACCGCAAGAAAAAAAGATACGTAGGTTCTGTGAACGTGTTTAATTATGAAGCTTATAAAATGTTTTCTTCCGTTTGGATAATAATTGCCGCCGCGGTGTGTATGCTCGGGTGTTTGTATATTTCTCAAAACAGATATGACGTGGAAATGTCCTATACCGATGCGGTATACAATAACTATATGGATATCCTGTCAGGAGAGGCAAGTGTTGAAAAGACAGAATTTATAAAAAGCGAAAGAGCAAGAATAAACGATATTATATCAAAAAAGCCGTCAATGCAGGAAAAGTATGCAAGCAAAGAAATAAGCGGGGCGGAATATTCTGATTATATGGAGGAATATTATAACGCCGAGGCGCTGTCCGAGGCATTCAGGGTAGTGGAAGCAAGAGCCTTTGAAATAGATGAGTATAAGCTGAAAAACGGAAGGAATATTTGGTTTGTGCACGAACTCGGATATGATATTTATTTTGGCAATTTCTTTAATATCCCTTTGTTTGCTCTTATAATCATACTGTGCTTTGGTGTGTTTACAGTGGAATACAAAAGCAATTCAAGGGGCGGCAGCTTCTACGTTATTATGTCAAGTACAAAAAAAGGCAGGGCAAAGACCTTCGGTATGAAATACGCTTTGTCAACGGTAACTGTATTACCGATATTTGCTCTTGCCGAGGGGGCGGAATTATATTTCTTTTCTCAAAAGTTCAATTTTACAGAGCTTTCCGCCCCCGTTGCGTCCATAGACAGATTTTATAGTGTTTCATCCGATCTGACGATCGGCGGATATTTGGCACTTTCAATTTTCATAAGGCTTGTGGGAACACTGCTTCTTGTATATTTAACGCTTTGTGTTTCACAGCTTGTGAAACGGGTCATACCCTCACTTGCGCTTGTGTCAATAATAACTCTTGTGCCCTATATCGGATGGACCTTTGGCGGAAGGATCTTAAAAATAATAGATTTCACGGGAGTTTTTGACAGTAATTCCTTGTTTGAATATTCAGCGGAATTAACGGGAACGTCAGCAGTATACTTTACAGTAATTTCGGCGTTTGTCGTAATTACCGCAGGTGCTTGTGCAATATCCTTTTGTAAATTTAACAAAATACATCTTCGGCATAACGTGAAGGGAAGGGATAAAATATGAAATTGATCTTTGATAACGTGTATAAAAGCTACGGACAAACCAAAGCCCTGCAAGGATTTTCAGCAGAGCTTGAGCCGGGCATCTATGCGCTGCTTGGACCTAACGGCTCGGGAAAATCAACTCTTATGAATATACTGACGGATAACCTAAAAAGGGATAGCGGTTCAATTCTTTTTGATGGAGAAGAAGTGTTGAAGATGGGTGTGCGTTTTCGGGAAAAGATAGGATTTATGCCGCAATACCCTGGACTGTACGGCAATTTTACCGCAGAGCGCTTTTTGTGGTATATGGCAGCCTTGAAGGATATGAAAAAGGAGGCGGCAAGAGTTGAGATACCTAAGATCCTTGAAGAAGTGGAGCTTTTAGATGTTGCTTACCATAAGATATCATCTTTTTCAGGAGGAATGAAGCAGCGCCTTGCTCTTGCAAGTGCGATACTGGGAGATCCCAAGGTTCTTGTGCTAGATGAACCCACGGCGGGGCTTGATCCAAAACAAAGAATAGCCATCAGAAATTATATATCAAAAATTGCTTTTGATAAGATCGTAATTATAGCAACTCACGTTGTATCGGATGTCGAATATATAGCCAAGGACGTGATAATGCTAAAAAAGGGCGTAATTGCAGATAACGCATCTCCCTCGGCGCTCATTTCAAAAATGGAGGGAAAGGTTTACGGAGTAACGATGGAGGAAAGTGAGGTCTCCGATTTCCAGAAGAAATACAGGGTGGTCAATATTGTTAAAACCGAGAAAGGGGTTGTGTGCAGAACACTTTCCGATAGTCCTCCAAATTCCGAATCGGTTTTACTCACCCCGACACTTGAGGATTATTATCTGTACGTTTTCAATGAGGAAAGCGGCACTTAGTATAAAGAATTTGAAATGAAAAACGGAGAGATCAATATGAAAAAAATATTAAGTATTATGACGACATCACTTTTGCTGTTAAGTGCATTATTAATGGCTGGTTGTACAGTTAATAATCCGTCTTTAAAAGACACGGTAAACCCGACTTGCACTAGAGAAACGACGTCGAATACAGAGGTAACTTCAGATAATACTGTCGAGGACACTTTACCCCCTTCTACAGTGCAAACAGAGCCAATTTATACGATAAAAAAATTGGAATTGCCTATGGAACAAGATTATCAAATTTTGGTACTGGATACCTATGTTTTGAAATACAAAAAGGGTTATACAACTCCAAGTGTGAACCTTATGCCAGTGAGTGCCTTGATTAGTTATAAAGGACCGCTTAGATATCCTAAGGAGGAAGATATAGTACTGCCGGATGTTGCAACCGTGCCGGTTGGATATTCTTATGATAGTACCAAGTTTAAAAAATCTTATACTACAGATTATTCTAACTACTGGTCTTCAGTTTTTACATCTTTAAAGGGTGAGGCATATTATATCAAATTGGAGCAAAAAATTCATTCGATTTATGGATTCCTTGATTATAGTGAGTATATTACTCCCTATATTGTGCAAACTGACAAATTTAAAGGAGTAATTCTAGAAAATAAAGCAGGAGTGGATTTTCAAGGCGGAGTTGCGACATCTTACCAACTTATTTTGGATGATGGAAAATTTACTTTTCAATTTCACGGGAAAGGTGTATCTATGGAAGACTTAATTAACATGGCAAACAGTATGGATTTGCATCCTCCCAAAGGAAGTTATTTAGAACCTGAATTATAATGGAATGAAGCTTAAACTAATTTTATAATACAAAAATGGAGAGATCAGTATGAAAAAAATATTAAGAATTATAACGATATCACTTTTTCTGTTAAATGCATTATTGATTGCTGGTTGTACAGTTAATAATACTTCATTAAAAGACACGGAAACTCCGATTTGCACAGGAGAAACGCCATCGAATACAGAGGTAACTGCAGATAATACTGCAAAGAGCACTTTGCCTCCTTCTACAGTGCAAACAGAACTGAGTTATAGGATAAAAAAAATGGAATTGCCTATGAAATCGGATTGTTTTGTTCGGATTTTTGAAATGTATCTATTGGAGTATAAGAAAAATTATACAAGCCCTAATATTAGTCTTAACCCTATATCAAGTTATGTTGGATACAAAGGCTCTAAAGAATTTCCGAGTGAGGAAGATATAGTTTTACCATCTTCAGACTCTTTGCCCAAGGGATATTCTTATGTTGCTACTGAGTTTCGCAAGGAAACAATAGATTGTTACAGTTATTGGGTGTCAAATTTTTCTTCTAATAATGAAGAGGAATATACTATTTGGTTGAATCAGTATATTCACTCGTTTGAGGTGAAATTGAGCTACAGTGAAAACATTATTACTTATTTAGTGGAAACAAAAAAATATAAAGGCATTATATTGGAACATCAAGTTAAAAAAGTTTCTGTAACGGCATATACCCTTTTTTTTGATGATGGTGAATTTACTTATTGCTTGCAAGGGAAGAATTTGCCTATGGAAGCTTTGATTAAGATAGCAAACGATATGGATTTGCACCCTCCAAGAGAATATTATCTGGAACCCGAATTATAATAGAATGCAGTTTAATTTATGATCAATAACCGTCCGATGTGCTTTTACACATCGGATGGTTGAATTGTTTTATTGGCAGTCAAAATAAAAAAATCAGCTGTAAAAACACTGAAAAGTTTTTACAGCTTGTTTGTTACTTTATAGGAAATTACTCTGTTTTGGAGTAAAAACAATTTTTAAAAGGCGCACTCGTGAGGAGTGCACCTTTACGCTGCAGCCGAGGGCTGCTTTTTTATTTCTCTCTTGTATAAGGAAGGAGTCCGCCCGCTGTGAGAATATCTATCTGACGCTCAGTAAATGAGCATACAAGGGGGATCTCTGCGCCTGTTGTTGTGTCTTTAAGAGTGATATTGCCGCTCTTAACGCCCTCGAAAACGTCTGTAAGCTCAAGCTTATCTTCTTGAGTGAGCTTTTCATAGTCCTCGGGATTTTTGAAGGTGAGGGGGATGATTCCCGCATTTATAAGGTTTGCCGCGTGGATTCTTGCAAAGCTCTTGGCAATTACGGCGCGTACACCGAGATAAAGGGGAACAAGAGCCGCGTGTTCACGGGATGAGCCCTGACCGTAGTTTTCACCGCCGACGATGAAGGTAGAGCCGTTGGCAAGTGCTTTTTCTGCAAAGTTCTCATCACACACTCCAAAGCAGAACTTGGAAAGATAGGGAATATTTGAACGGTAGGGAAGTATCTTTGCGCCTGCGGGCATAATGTGGTCCGTGGTGATATTGTCGCCGACCTTTAAAGTAAGGGTTGCGGATATCGTGTCCGTCATGGGATTACTGTTGGGGAAGGGCTTGATGTTGGGACCGCGGAGGATCTCTACCTCGTGGGCTTTATCCTCACTTTCGGGAAGGATGATCGCGCTGTCGTTGATCTTGAATTTTTCGGGCATTTCAATGCTTTCATATTCTTCAAGATCGGTAGGATCTGCGATAACTCCCTTTATTGCGCTGATCGCCGCAAGCTCGGGGGAAACGAGGTAAACGGAGGCATCTCTGGTTCCGCTTCTGCCTTCAAAATTACGGTTGAAGGTTCTGAGGGAAACACCGCCCGAATTGGGAGAGAATCCCATACCGATGCAAGGACCGCAAGCACATTCAAGAATTCTTGCTCCTGCGTCGATCATATCGGAAAGCGCACCGCACTCGGAGAGCATGGTGAGCACTTGACGTGAACCGGGGGAGATGGAAAGACTAACGGAGTCCTTGACCTTTTTGCCCTTGAGAATGGAGGCAACTCTCAGCATATCGCGAAGTGATGAGTTTGTACAAGAGCCGATACATACCTGATCAACCTTGATACCCTTGAGCTCCTCTGCGCTCTTGATATTATCGGGGCTGTGAGGACAAGCCAAGAGTGGCTTAAGCTCGGACAAATTGATGTCGATGATTCTATCGTATTCAGCATCAGGATCACTTTCAAGTGGAACATATGCATCCCCTC
>JAZQRT010000166.1:0-14060 GCA_045629725.1 Eubacteriales bacterium
CCATATCGATCTCTTCTGTATGCCAAGCCATTTCCCAAAGAAGCTCCTGGCAAACGGGGTTCATCTGTGTACCCTCGGATACAAGACCGATACCCTTCATGTGCTTGGAGGACTTGTACGGCCTGATGATCTCCTCCATCATAAACTCAAGCTCACCGTGAACACCGGGACGTCCGCCGTAGTTATCCAGCATACAGAATACCCAACCCGTGGAGTTCCATTCCTTACCGCCCCAAGAGGTGGTATTTGCATAGTTGGATTCAACCGTTGCGTTGAGGTCAAGAACGAGGACGTGATCTGCGCGGTACTCGCCAAAGCCCTCAAGCACTGCCTTTTCGGGGTTACCCCACCAGCACTGGATTATCCATACAGCATCTTCATCGTTATCCATCATGTGGCCGAGTATCTGGGATGCCATAAGACTTCTTGAAAGGTCGGAGGGAATAACACCGCCCTCGTGAGCAAGGTCGCCTGCGTAGTAATCGGTGATATCGCCGTAAAGGAATTTCTGTGTATCATAGAAGGTATCCGCGAGAGTTTCGTAACCATCGTATGTGGTTTTGAGAAGGGGAGGACGGGTAAATCCTGACCATGTTCCCTGAGCTACCATGTAGTCGCCGATATCGTCAAATCCACGTTTTTCAAGATTATCTGCGGCAATAGTATCAAAGGTCGTGGGAAGTGTACCCATAAAGCCTTGCAAACAGGGTTGGATACCGAGAACAGTCATAAATCTCTGGTTTACTCTTGCAAGCTCCAGAGTATCCTTGATCCACGCATCGGATACAGAACCTCCGTAGTTTTCAAGGTTGCCCATGAGCCACCATGCTTTGTAGGCGTAGCCGCATACAAAGTTTTTGGCTTCGTCAAGAGTGTAACCGAACTGCTGAAGGTACATTACCCAAAGAGCCTCCGTTGCAGTTGTATCAAGAATGAGATTTACACCCGAAAGAGCAAGGTAATCAAGCTCTCTTTGCCATTCATCGTAGCCGTAGAAGGGCATTGTGTAGGAAAGTGTACAGTAGTTATATGCGTATCTTACCTCATAGGGCGAGGAAGTGCGGATCGTTGTTTTTACCTGGGGCATTTCGTCGGGCATAACAACGTTTTCAGTCTGCTGAGATACGTGAACGTTACAGTAATATTTAAGGTAGTGGTTGAGACCTGTTGTGATGGAAACACCCACGTTACCCTTGATATGTACCTTTTCGTCCTTCATTGAGATCTCGTAATAGTCAAGACCGTCAGCGGCATCTTCAAGCTCGAAGGTGAACCAATCACGGTATTTCTTACCAAGGAGTCTTTCGATAATTCCGTATACCGCCTCAAAGGTATCGTTTTCTGTGTAGGTATCCTCTACGGTATAATTTTCGGGAAGATCAACTCCGTAGTTTGTTTTGAGCCATTCGGAGTAGGATGTGAATTCCATCTTATCTCTTGTGGGGATCACTTCCTTATCTGAAAGCTCTCCGTAAACCTTGATCTCCTTAATGTTGGAGCTTCCGCCAAGGCCGCCTGATGAGTAGGTCACGTTTACGCGGATGATTCTGTATACAGTTTCCTTTTTAAACTCGTAAACGTCTCCGCCCGAGGCAACGTCGGAGTGCTCGTGGGATGCGATCTCGTTAAAGGTAACGCCGTCAAGAGAGCCGTATACCTTATATCCCCATTTTCCTGCGGGCATTTCAACGACTATCTTTGAAAGCTTATAGTTTGAAAGGAGGTCAACGTCAACGTACATAGGGAAATCCGTTCCGTTCCAGCCTGTTTTGGAGTTTCCGTCAACTGCAAACTCGGGGAAGCTTCCTACCGCATTTGAGCGTGTGGGCTTTTTAAATGCAATGTTATCGGGGTCGTTGGGGTCAACTGTGATCTCGTCACCGCCAACCTTTTCACCGTAAACCATCAGCTCATTGATATGACCTGCGGGGTTTGCTGAGTTAGAAAGCATTTCAACCTTGATGTACTGTGCATTTACGTCTTTTTTGAAGGTGAATCCGTTGGAGGTCGATTTCTCATCATCGGATTTAGCGGCGTAAAGAGTGTAATTTGTGCCGTCAAGAGAGTAATATACGTTGAAGGTATAAACTCTGCCGTCGGCATAATAGGGAACAACCTTGATCTTTGAGATCTCATATTCTGCCTCAAGGTCAAGCACGAGGGAAGTGGGGCAGTTGCCGCCGTCCCAATACGTATCAATGTTTCCGTCAATGGCATTCGCATGCATTGAGCCGCCGCCCGAAACGGTTTTACCGGGGGCAACGTTCGTGTGTGCCGCAATTGATGGAAGCTCAAGGGCGGCAAAAAGCGGAAGCATCATTGAAAAAACAAGCACAAGAGTTAAAAATCTTTTCAAAGTTGTTTTCATAGTTTTCTCCTTTATTTTTTTGATTTATTTTTACAAACTTATTGTAAAACAAATTGGGGTATTTGTCAATAGTTTATAGGCTTTCAAGAGTTTCAAGTATATCTTTGGGTCTTACAGGCTTGGAGTCGCCCTGTTTAACGAAGAACATCGTCACAAAAGCAGCGGCAATAAATACTGCGGCATAGGGGAAAAGGATCTTAAGTCCGAAGTTGTCCATCAAAAGACCGCTTATGAAGGGAGTGACAGTTTGCGCTGCCATGGAGGCGGTGTAGTAATATCCTGTGTATTTACCAACGTTACCCGAATCCGAAAGCTCAACGACCATGGGGAATGAATTTACGTTAATGGTTGCCCAACCGATACCCGCAAGAGCAAAGAGAATGTTCATGAGGAAGGTGGGAGTGGATGAGGTAATAAAGGAAGCGCCTACAACTGCAACGGTCAGCATGAGAACTCCCGCAAGAATGGCCTTCTTTCTGCCTGTTTTGGTGGATATGATACCAACAGGTATATATGAAAGTATTGCGGCTGCCTGAGCGATGATAAGGGTGAGATTATAGTCCTTTTGAAGTACGCTACCTGCGTATACGGAGTATTTACTTGAAACGGCGTTGTAGCCCATATACCAAAGGGCAACGGAGATAAGAATGAGAATGAGGGATATTTTTCTTTCTCTTGATATAGAGGAAAAGGCTCCCGAGTTCTTGTGTGATTCTTCCTCCTCATCGTCAACGCCCATTTCAAGGGATTCCTTTTTCATGAGCTCAACAAGCTTTGGCTCTCTGACAGTGAGCATGAAGATGATCAGAGAAATGAGCATTATTGCCGCAACAGCCGTAAAAAATCCCATATATGACATAAGTGCATTTTCAAAAGCACCCGTACCAAGGAGTATTCCGAGTACAAGGACCAATATTCCGCCAATGGCACCCATAAGATTAATAACTGCATTTGCCTTTGATCTGAGGGGCTTGGGTGTAACGTCGGGCATAAGAGCAACCGCGGGAGAGCGGAAAACGCTCATGGAAATAAGAAGGAAAAGAAGAATGGAAATAAATAAAATGAGGGGAACGGGGTTAGCCTTTGTTGTGTCCGCGGCATATGCCTGCATAGCGGGAACCACGTAATTGGTGTAGGGCGAAAATCCCTCTTTATATGTATTCCCCGAAAGGTCATATTCCCAGCTTGTGTCTGTCTTGATGGATATAAAATCTTCTTTTTCTATATCTGTGACCTTGAATTCTATTCCATCGGGAGTTTTAAGCGTTTTTGTGTAATCATGGGAGTACAATATCTCACGGCTCTCTATGCTGTTTACATCTGCAATATCCGAGAGGTTATTTCTTTGCATTGAGTCTGAAAAGGCGATCCCGAAAACAAGGAGCACCGATATAAGGGTTCCGATCACAATAAAAGGAGTTCTCTTTCCGTGCTTGGAGCGACATTTGTCGGAAATGGCTCCAAAAAAGGGAAGAAGGAAAAGTGCAAGAATGTTGTCAAGTGCCATAATAATACCGGATACGCTTTGGGACATTCCGAATTTGTCCGTCAGTATCTTGGGTATAATTGTATCGTATGCCTGCCAAAAGCAGATGATGAGGAAAAAGGCAAAGCCTACGAGCACTGTTCTGCGGTAATTAAGCTTCATTATCTGTACCTGTACCTTTCTCAGTAATTTATAACTGCAGTAACGGGTAAATGGTCAGCGGCGATAAGGCGCGGGATCTGTACGTCTTCAACCTTGATGTTTTCGCTGACAAAAATATAGTCAATTTTAATTTCAGGCTTATCACTTGGGAATGTGAGGTTGCTCTCTCCCTTGTAGAAGGTATCCGTGTCAATAAGACGTGCGCGAACAGGATCAAGAAGCTCGCTGTCGGGAGTGAGGTTAAGGTCGCCCATGAAAACGGTTGGAAGATCTGTGGGGATATTGTCGCAAACTACCTTAGCGCAAAGCTCGGCTTCGTTTGGCATAAGACCGAAATGGCATCCGAGAATACAGATATCCCCCTCGGGAGCTTTAACGATCGCCTTCAGAAGGCATCTGTCCTCATAATACCCCTTATAGATTCTGGGAGCGGAGGGCACCTTCACTGTTTCGGAAAAGGTGATGGGATAACGGCTGACGATAGCATTACCGTAAGGTCCGCTGCCCTTGATATCTATTGCGGGGGCGAAATAGTGATAAAATCCAAGCAGCTCTGCGATCTGCTGCGCCTGACCTGTAAATAGCTTTCCCTCGCCCTTGCCGTATACCTCCTGCATTACGCAAACGTCGGCGTCAAGGTCTTTGATAGTTTTAGCCATCAAAGGAATATCTATCTTACCTGTGATAAAATTTTTTGCGTGTTGAATATTGAATGACATTACTTTCATGATATTACCTCTTTGTTTGTTATATGGGAAATTTTATAAGCCCTTTTTAACGGCTTTTCGAAACATTAATCATTATGATATGCCGTCTTAAAATTTTCGTCTGAGCTCTGCAACCTTTCCGAAAACGATAAGATGCCTTGCTATGATCTCCTTGTTGGAGAAAAACATGGGTTCAAAGTTGGGATTGTAGGGAATAAGGCTTACTCCGTCCGAGTGCTTGACTACCTTTTTAACGGTAGCCTCACCGTCATCAACAAAGACCACTGCCACCTCACCCGATTCTACGTCAGCTTGCAGTCTAACGATAACGATATCACCGGGTAGTATTTTTGGGGACATACTTTCTCCCTTTATCCTTAGTGCAACGTAGGTACCGCCGCCTGCAAGGGATTCGTCTATCTCCTCGTATCCCTCGATCATTTCATAAGCCTCTGTGGGCATACCTGCTTGTACCGATCCGAGTATCGGTATTTTTGTTTTAGTCCTTGATTCTTTTGCGCCAAGGAGCTCTTCGATTTTCAATCCAAAAAAATCAGCGATCTTTTCAAGCGTATCGAAATCGGGCTCGTGTGTTCCTTTTTCGTATTTAAGATACGAGGTCCTCGAAACGCCGATTTTTTGTGCCACCTCATCTTGAGTCAGCTTTTTGTTTCTGCGGGTCGCTCGTAAAAGGTCTGTGTTGATACCCATTTTTTCACCTCCCAAAAAAAGTTATCGACATAATTAGACTTTATTCTTCTTCTATTATAGCGTGAGTTTTACGAACTTTCAATAGATGTTCGAAAATTTAACAATTATTTTAAAAAATGTGAGTTTTGTACTTGACAAAAGGCGACTTAAAGGTATACAATAAAGCATAAAGTTCGATAAGCGAACAAAAAGATGCCAAAAAAACAAGAAAAACAAAAATGAGAGAAGTGATAAAAGTTATATAAACGAACTTTTTTGATTTGGAGGTGAGAGAAAAATATACGGAATCAGAGATTTGGAGCATCCTGATATATCGGAGGCAGAGTGTCTTGATATGGTGGGTGGAAACGAGGACTTTATATGCCCTATCTGCGGAGAGTTATGTGAGAGGGTGTATTATAAGGCTGAGGATAAAACTGAAATAATAGGATGCGAAAACTGTGTTGATCACATGGATTCATTGGATTACAGATATGAGGTATGATAAAGAAAGGAGAAAAAATGCTTGTAGGAACTTGTCCTTATTATTTATATGACAGAGGTGATATGCTTTTTTGTGAAGGGGCGACAATGAAATATCCCGACCGAGGTGCAAAGAAAAATTGTCTTGGTACATACTGCTGCAACGAGGAATGTGGATATAAGCAGTGTACTCTTTACGGAGTTTTGGAGGATTATTATAAAAGGCTCTATGACGGTGAAAAGATCGAGCATATACCAAAAGAAAGAGCCGAGGGAAAAAAGACGGGCAGACCATCAAAATTTAACGGAGGTTAAAATGGATAAAAAAACAGAATATATGATAGCGTGGAGAGAAAAGAAAATACGCCATCTTGAAGAAACGTTGGGAATTTATTTGGAGCTTGTAAATATGTGTCTTGCTCTTTGTTATGCAGCAAGCGGTGAAAAGATAAGCAAAAAAAGGGTGAGTGAAGCCTTGAATCACGAATATGACGTTTCAGAGGAAGAGGAATATTATATTATAACACGGAGGGAAGATGGCAAGGGCATCAAAAAAACGGAGCACGGCAGTTGAAAAGGCACTCCATAAATTCGGAGCCGAAAGCATAGAAAAGCTGGCAGGAATAGCCGATAGTGACGAAACTCCTCAAAAGCTTCGTGCAGATATCTGGCGTTGGTTTGCGGAAATGGAGTTTGGGAAACCAACGTCGAAGCAGCAAACGGATAATTCTGTCCAAGATACTCACGAGATAGCTTTTGAAGGTGAGCTTGAGGAATGGAGTCGATAAAGTGACAAGAACAGAGCTTATTTCAAAGCTTATGCGTCAAAAACCGAGTCCGCGTCAGGAGGAGTTTTTTAAATCGACCGTTATGCACACAGCCTACGGGGGAGCAAGAGGGGGTGGAAAGTCTTGGGCAATGAGAAGAAAATTTATTCTACTTGCCATGAGGTACAAGGGGCTCCGTCTTTTGCTCCTTCGCAGGACTATGACGGAGCTGAGAAAAAATCACATCCTGCCCTTGATGACAGAGCTTAACGGATATGCAACCTATAAAATGAGCGAAAAAGCCTTCATTTTTCCCAACGGCTCACGCCTTGAGCTTGGATATTGCGATAACGATGGTGACCAGCTTCAATACCAAGGTGCGGAGTACGACGTGATCGGTTTTGAGGAGGCAACGAATTTCAAGCCTGAGTGGATAATCTTCATTTCAACCTCCCTCAGAACCGTAAGGCAGGATTTTAAACCAAGGATATATTATACCTGTAACCCCGGTGGGATAGGTCATTCCTATATAAAGCGTCTTTTCATAGACAGGCGCTTCAAGGAAGGTGAGGATCCATTGGATTACGTTTTTATTCCGGCAAGAGTCTATGATAATGCCATTCTTATGAACTCAAATCCCGAATATATAAAAATGCTGGAGGCGCTCCCTCCTGCAAAAAGGAAAGCTCATCTTGAAGGGGATTGGAACGTATATGAGGGACAGGTGTTTGAGGAATTTCGGGACGATCCCGAGCATTATCATGACCGAAGATTTACTCATGTAATATCTCCTTTTAATCCTCCGATGTCATGGCGTATATACCGTTCCTTTGACTTTGGGTATTCAAAGCCATTTTCTTGCGGATGGTGGGCTGTGGATATGGACGGCAGACTTTACAGAATTCTTGAACTTTACGGATGTGTAAAGGATACCCCCGACACGGGTGTTAAATGGTCGCCGGATAAAATATTTGAGGAGATAGCAAGAACGGAAAGAGAGCATGAGTATCTGAGAGGACGGGATATTTACGGAGTTGCGGACCCTGCCATATGGGAAAAATCCGGAGGAGTATCGATTGCGGAAACCGCAGAACGACACGGAATATTTTTTGATAAAGGTGATAATAAAAGAATTCCCGGCTGGATGCAGCTTCATTTCCGCTTTCAGTTCGATGAGGAGGGGCTGCCCATGATATATATTTTTGAAAACTGCAGATCATTTATAAGGACAGTGCCTTCTCTAACATATGATGCTCATATTCCCGAGGATATAGATACCTCCCTTGAGGATCATATTGCCGATGAAACGAGATATATGTGTATGCGGACACAAATAAGAAGGGAGAAACGGTAATTTTAAAGCAGATAAAAATATACGAAATAGGAAAGAGGTACGCCGAAAAGGAGCATGACTAATCTTCCGATGATATATTTTTTCATGGATATCCTGCCATTCATGGTTGAAGCCACTTGGAAAAAGACTGAAAACCCTGACCAGTAAATATAAGAAACGCCGAGAATGAATCTTAGCTTTTCCGAAATTTCAAGGTTGGAAAGTGATGTAACTCCCGAGGACATTTCAAGAATTCCGCATATAATACTTGCTCCTATTGGGTGCATGGTGGGAAAGGCGAGAATAAGAAGCTCTTTTATTATACCCGACAAAACAGTGAAAAAAATAACGAAGGCTGTAATTTTAAGCATCGATATACCTGCCCGTGATATGCTGTTGCATATCACAAGGGAGAGGGAGTTATCGGTGCTTTTTTCTTTTTGAATGCTTCGCCGAGTATGAAATGTTGCTCCTGTATCAAGAAGCTTCCCAAGTACCATCATGAGAATTGTCTGAACGACATAGCAAATAACACCTGCCTTTATATCCTTCATTATCTTAATTCCGAACAGGGAAATTATAAATGGCGGACCGCAAAATGAGCAAAAGCCTGAAATGCGGCTGCATTCTTCCTCGGAGATCTCCCCCTGTTCAAAAAGCTCCCAAGCAATACTCGAGGGAAGGGGAAATCCCGAAATGGGTGCGGCAAAAAGTGCAACGGCAGACAGCGGTGATAACTTTAAAAAAATAGTTAAGGGAGCCATCGCCTTGCCAAGATAATAGGGGAAGGCACTCTCAAGCAGTATTCCCGATAAAACGAGATAAGGAAAGGTGGAGGGCAACACCGCATAAAGGACGGTTGAGGCGCCCTCCTTTGAAAGAAGGTCAACGTCATCGCCCATGAAGATAAATAATATGAATAAAAGAAAAGCAACGCCTCCGAAAAGGGCAGAAAAAACGCTTTTTAGTGAGCTTTGATGAAAAGGCTTTTTGGAGGCGACATTATTTGCGTAATTATTCAAGGTATCTCCGCATAAAATGAAATGAATTTTTTATAATATATTATTTTCAAAAGGGAGGAAATATTCAAATGTTACAGTATAAAAATGTTCTCGGTGACGAGGAGCTTATGCAGAGAAAGGAAAAGCGTCTTTTTGGGGCAAGGTCGGAAATGAGCATGACGGGAAGGAACCGTGTTGAGCTTTGCGGATGCTTGAGACTCCTTGTTTATAAGGATGAGCTGATACAAATAAGACTTTGTGACAGTATTATAAAAATCTCGGGATCGGGGCTAACCTTGAAGAATTATTTCGGCGGCAGAATGATAATTGCGGGAAGAATTGATAAGACGGAATATTTTGAATGTGAGGCGTAAGTATTGAATTTTTCGGAATATCTTTTTGGTGTTGATTGGATCGAAATTGAAGGGAACGCGGAAGACGTGCTCAATTTGCTTTCATTGCACCGAGCAGAGTGGAAATGCGTTCAAAAAACGGATTGCGGAATAGAGCTTTACGTTCCGAGATACTCTACAGGGAGGATAATAAAATGTCTTCAGGGAAAGAATTCCGTAATCATAAAACAAAGAAAGGGATTTCCAATACTTCTGCAAAAAATTGTATACCGTCCCGGAATTATTCTCGGAATGGCTTTTTTTGTTGCGGTGATGATATTTTACGGCAGGTTTGTTTTTGATATTAAAATAAACGGTAACGAAAGGTTGTCAGATAAATACATACTGGATGCTCTTGAGAATTCCGGCTTTCGGGTGGGAAGCTATATTCCAAGCATTGATTTTGACGAGCTTTCAAATGAGGTTCCCATTTACTACGGGGATATCTCTTGGATATTTGTCAATATGATGGGGAACGTGGCGGAGGTTGAGGTAAGGGAATATAAAAAAGTTGAACTTGAAAAGTCCGAGATCACATCTGAAGCAACGGACCTTGTAGCACAAAGCGATGGGCAGGTGTTCAGGTATGAGGTGAGCAATGGAATCGTAAAGGTGGATATAGGAGAGGTGGTAACAAAGGGGCAAATACTTGTTTCGGGAATTGAAAAGGGAGAGAAATCCAACTATTACGGTAAAAGCACAGGTAAGGTATTTGCAAAGCTTGAAAGTACAATTACGTCATCACAGCCCTTAAAGATCACAACGGAGAGGGAGGTATCAAGAAAACTTATAAAAAAATCCGTAAAATTTTTAGGAATTGAGATAAATCTTTTAAAAAATAGTGGAAATTTAGATGCGAGTTGTGATATAATAGAAGAAAGCCGTAAGCTCGTGCTTCCCGATAAGACGGAGCTTCCCATTGTAATAACTGAAAGGTACGCCATTGTGCGGGAAACAGTGGAGGTGACTCTTGAGGAGAGCGAGGCGAGAGTATATGCCGAGCGTCAGTTTGAAGAGATGTATTTTGAGGAGTTCGGGAATGCTGAGGTGCTCAGAATGGAAAAGAACTCCGGAATCGTAAACGGAGAATACAGAATAAACTGCAAGGTATATTGTATAAAAAACATTGCAAGGGAAGTTGTTGCCGAAAGAGCAAATACCGATAAAGAAACAGAAGATAAATGAAGGAAAAATAAATATGGCAGAAAGAATAATTCTCAGCGACACATTTGAGATGACCACGAAGATATTCGGTGCTTATGATGAAAATATAAAAGTGATCGAAGAAGCCTTCAAGGTCAGAATAAGAAATAAAGACAGTGAAAAAACTGCCGGAAATGCAATATGTATATCGGGCGAGCCCGAGGATATTTCAATGGCGGCAGAGGTCATAAATTATCTTAAAAAGCTGTCGGTGCTTGAGGATAATATAGGAAAAGCAAGAGTTGAGTATGCAGTCAGCATGGTAACGGGTGGACAGAGCGAGGAGCTTACGAGCCTTGACGGAGACTGTATATGCGTTACCAACAAAGGCAAGCCCATCAAGGCAAAGACAGTTGGGCAGAAAAGGTACGTTGAAAAAATAAAGAACAATACCGTGGTCTTCGGTGTGGGACCGGCGGGAACGGGAAAGACCTTTCTTGCAGTTGCTATGGCGGTGACGGCACTGAAAAATAAACAGATAAGCAGAATAATCCTCACCCGTCCTGCGGTTGAAGCGGGAGAGAAGTTAGGATACCTGCCGGGAGATCTTCAAAATAAGATAGACCCCTATCTGCGTCCTCTTTACGATGCGCTTTTCGAAATGCTGGGACCCGATAACTATGCAAGATATCTTGAAAAGGGAACCATCGAGATAGCGCCCCTTGCGTATATGAGAGGAAGAACTCTTGACGATTCCTTTATAATTCTCGACGAGGCGCAAAACACCACCCCCGAGCAGATGAAGATGTTTTTAACTCGACTCGGCTTTGGTTCAAGAGCTGTGGTAACGGGTGACGTAACACAGACCGACCTTCCGAGAGGACAGAAAAGCGGTCTGCGCCAAGCCATTGGAATTCTTGAAGGAATTGAGGATATAGCGATACATCAGTTCACCGATAAGGATGTTGTCCGCCACAGACTTGTGCAGAAGATAATCCTTGCGTATGAAAAGTTTGAGAAAACAACCGTACCTCAAAACGAAGAAAAAAAGGTACAGCGTGAAAATACAAGCCGTAAAATACACTTCAAAAGGAAATAGGAGACAAAAATGGTAAAAGTATATTTTAAAAACGAACAGTGTAAGTATCTTATAACACCCGCTCTCAGAAAGGCGGTAAGGGATGCGGTAAAGGCAACTCTTGAATATATTGACGTAAGACGCATGACGGAGGTGTCCGTTACCTTTACGGATAATGAAAAGATCAGAGTTCTGAACCGTGAGTACAGACAAAAGGATTCCCCCACAGACGTGCTTTCTTTCCCTCTGATAGATTGGGAATGTGAGGGCGATCTTCCCGATGACGGTTCATCCTTCTTTCCCCTTGCTCTTGGCGACATCATCATATCTCTTGAAAAGGCACATGCACAGGCAATAGAATATGGACAGAGCCTTATCCGCGAGGTATCATTCCTTGCAATACACTCAACTCTCCACCTCCTCGGCTATGACCATGAAACCTCTCCCGAGGACGAAAAGGAAATGTTCGGAATACAGGATATCATAATCGGAATGCTTGGCATTTAAAATAATATAAGTAAAAAATAAGGAATTTTAAATAATGAAAACAGGATTTATAGCAATAGTGGGAAGACCTAACGTTGGAAAATCAACACTTCTCAATACACTTGTAGGTGAAAAGATCGCGATAGTATCAAAGAAGCCTCAGACAACAAGAAACAGAATCACTGGAATTCTCACAAAGGACGAAAGCCAGTACGTATTTATGGATACACCCGGTATGCACAATCCCAGAACGAAGCTCGGAAGCTATATGGTAAAGTCCATCAACGGAACACTTGACAGCGTTGATGCGGCATTCCTTGTGGTTGATCCCGAGTATGCACCGGGCGAGATCGAAATGACTCTCATGAAGCGCTTTAAGCGCATAGGTATTCCCGCAATACTCGTTATAAATAAAATAGACCGCTCGGGAGCGGTCAAGGTCGGCGACTGTATCAAGGCATACAGCGAGGTATTTGATTTTAGTGCGGTTGTTCCCATGTCAGCTCTTAAAAACGACGGTACGGATATACTTCTTATGGAAGCGGAAAAGCTTCTCCACGAGGGCGAATGGCTTTTTGACGAGGACGAGCTTACCGACCAGTCCGAGCGCAAGATCGTTTCCGAGATCATAAGAGAAAAGCTGCTCCGGCTTCTTGATGACGAGATCCCACACGGAAGCGCAGTGGTTATTGAGGAATTCAAGGAGAAGAAGGATCTTCTTTCCGTACGTGCCGAGATCTTCTGTGAAAGAGAATCTCACAAGAGAATTATTATCGGTAATCGCGGCGAAATGCTTAAAAAGATCGGTACTTATGCACGAGAGGATATGGAAAAGTTCTTCGGAGTAAAGGTATTCCTTGATCTTTGGGTAAAGGTTAAGGAAAATTGGAGAGAGTCCGATCTTATGGTCAATAATTTCGGATACGATAAGAATTCCATTGAATAATAAAACGATAGTAGTACAGGGACTTGTGCTTGGAGAAACTCAGCATAAGGAGTACAATAAAATAATAACCGTACTGACTCCCGACAGAGGAATAGTAAAGGTATATGCCTATGGCGCACTGAGTGTTAAGAATAAAAATTTTGCCGCAACACAGCCCTTTGCCTATTCGGAATTTGAGCTTTCCGAAAAAGGGGATATATATACCTTGAAAAGTGCCTCTCTTATACGGTATTTTTATACAGCTCAGCACGGACTTTTGTCAAACGCCCTTGTGATATATCTTTCTGAGCTTCTCTCGGCGGTATGTCTTGCTGAAAATGATGAAAGTGAAATGATGCGCCTTGCCCTGAATACCTTTCATGCGGTGTCAGAGGGAAAAAAGAGTCCGGCATTTATAAAGGCTGTGTTTGAAACAAGAGCGGCATCCGTTCTTGGATTTGAACCAAACCTTGAGGGTGAATGCTCGGAATGCGGAGAAAAAAGGGCTGAGTTTCTTGACTATGAAGCAGGCGGACTTGTATGTGATGAATGCCGCGGTTCTCTCGGAATAGAGCTTAATTCCACTGTCATTGACGCCATGCGATATGTGATCTCCTGCGATATGAAGCGGATGCTCGCCTTTAATCTTTCCGAGGGAGATACGTATCTTTTCTCAAAAGCAGCAGAAGGATATATCCTTTACCAGCTCGACCGCAGCTTTTCCTCTCTTGATTTTTACAGACAGGTAAGCGGAATATGATATATAAAAAGCACACCTATTGGTTATTTGCCAATAGGTGTTTTTCAATAATTGGTAATATGCAAAATCTTTTTAAAAAATATTTTTGGTCTACCTTTTTTTAAAAAAACATGTGCCCCTATCCACAAATAAATGGGTAGAGGCACAAATTATAATTGATATAAAATCTTTTTATTAAAGCTTTTGGGCATGCCTTTTTACAAAAAAGGATGTGCCCCTATCCGCAAATAAATGGGTAGAGGCACAAATTATAATTGATATAAAATCTTTTTATTAAAG
>JAZQRT010000167.1:0-24619 GCA_045629725.1 Eubacteriales bacterium
CGTTGCGGTGACAAGGAGCACCACAGAAGAGACGATGACAATGATTATAAGGGCTTGATCTTGAGGCTCCGTAGTACCAACGGGAGGCTCGGTGGTATCTGCAGGCGGCGTAACGCTCGGTGTTACGTCGGGCGTTGGGGGAACAGGTGTTACCTCGGTTTCATCGGGAGTGGGGATAGGTGTTGGCGTTGGTTCCGGAGTTAACTGAGGAATGTCGAATACTTTGTTAAAACCGCAGTCAAGACACTTGTGCCAGATCTTTCCGACAGCTTCAAGCGTGGGCTCACGGGTTACTTTTCCTTCATCCCAAGTGTGGTCCTGAATGTCCCAAATATTGTGACCATCGGGACAGATGCTGCATTCCTTCCAGTGGTGCTCGTCATCCTTTCCTACGGTATAGCTTTCACCGTGGGTGTCGGTTTTTACGATAAAGTTGCATTTTGAGCAAATTCCGGGGCAGGAGATGAATGTATGAGCCTCCATTTTGTTGTTACTTATCCAGTGTCCTGTGTGATCCTTAAAGTGATAAAGCGTTTCTTCATATCCCGCGCGTGAGTTTTCGTTCAGTGTGAAGAGAACGTATTCCTTGCCGCTATAAGTTATCGTGTTCTCCGCCTTGTCATAGAATATACTCCAAGGTGTGGCGGGAGCATATTCCTTTGGAATGGCAAGATTGTTGATACATCCGCTGTTTAAAAGCGCGTATTTGGCAGGATCTTTTGCAATTTCTTCTGAGTCTATATAAATCGTTGCTATAGCACTAAGCCCACGGATCGTGTTATGGTAAAGCGTGAGATCTACGTTTTTCGGAAGTATAACGCTTTCAAGCTCATATTGATAATATTTTGTGCTTCCAAACAGGTTTTCTCCAATATGGATAACGCTTTGAGGAATTATAAGTGTTTTTGCTGACACACACAGGGTGAATGCATCGTCTTCGATGCGTTCAATTCCTTCTGGGATATCAATAACCTCAAGGCTTGTGGCAAGAAAGGCTGCTTCACCGATCTTTTTTACGTTTTTTGGAAATGTAAATTCCTTGAGGCTTTTGCAACAGTTAAAGGTGCGCTCGGGTATTTCAGTTAAATTTTCGGGGAAGTTGACCTTTTCGAGTGATTCACAGTACATGAATACCCCGATGCCGAATTCTTCAATGGAATTTGGCAGCTGAACCGAAACAAGCTTTTTACAGCTTTCAAAAGCACTGTCTCCAATGAAGGTGACGCCCTCGGGAATAACGATTTCTTCAAGCTCTGATATGTAACAAAATGCGCCCTCCCCAATGCTTTTGAGGTTTTTTGAGAGGGTTACTTTTGTAATGTTAATGAAGTATCCTGCAAAGGCGGCTCGTTCAATGTGAGTTATAGTGTCGGGAATGACGATCTCGCCGTCCCAATCGGAATATCTGAAAGCATATTCACCAATAACGGTAACGCTACCGTCATCGGGTATTACGGCGTCTTTGTATGCGATGAGGAGAGTTTTTTTGTTTTTATCAATGATACAGTTTGTTCCTTCATAATAGTAAGGATTGTCGGGGGATATCGTCAGCTTGACGTCTCCGGCAAAGGAAGTGGCATAAAGTGTTGATACGCTTTGGGGAATGTATACCTCAGTTAAAACGTTACAAGCAACAACGGCACTATCTCCTATAGTGGTTATGCCATTTGGAAGATTCAGCGCTTTAAGGTTGGTACAGCCGTAAAATGAATGGATTCCAATGGATTTGACCTTACTTGGTAGGGTTACCTCTGTTAAGCTCTTGCAGTATGAAAAGCATCCATCCGGAATTTCGGTAATGTTTTTTGAAAATTTAATATTTGCAAGGAGTATGCAGCCATCAAAAGCGTATTCTCCGATGCTAAGCACGTTGTCCGGCATTGTGATCTCTTTAAGAACATCACATGATTTAAAGCATTCCTTTGGAATGGCGGTCAACTTTTTGGGTAGCTTGATGTTTTCCAATGATTTGCAGAAATCGAATACATTTTCTCCGATCGTTGTTATGCTATCGGGCATTGTAATGTCTTTAAGCTGTAGGCAGTGATAAAACGCTGAGCTTCCGATACTTGATACCTTGGGGGGTATTGTAATGCTTTTAAGGCTTTCGCAACGGAAGAAGCAATCGTTGGGGATCTTGGTCAAGTTTTTGGATAACACGATTTCCTCAAGCTTAGTGCAGTCGGAAAAGGTGCTGTTTCCAAGTGACGTTACGCTGTCGGGTAATGTAATGCTTTTGAGACCGGAGCATTGTGAAAACACTCCGTTTCCGAGGACTGTAACACCGTCTTCCAGCGTGATGCTTCTTAGGTACCAACAATTTTCAAAAGCATAGTTGTCAATGAATTTAACGTTTGAAGGGATGTTTAATTCGGTAAGCTTACTGCAGGTGTTAAAGCAGTTGGCGGGAATAAAGGATATACTTGTGGGCAAATCGAGTGTTTTTATTCCGCATCCCGAAAAAGCATATTCACCGATAAGGCAAACTTTGTCGGGAATATCAAGGCTTTCAAGCTTTGCACAACCGCTAAAGGCGTAATCCCCAATGGAAGTCAAATGACTTGGCAGTGAAATTGAGGTAAGCTCGTGACAGCTTGAAAAGGCGTAGTTTCCTATATGGGTTACGCTTGAAGGTAAGGTCAGATCTGTTATTGTTCTGCCGTAAAAAGCGTATTCTCCGATCTCCGTTACCTGTTGAGGAATTACGGAGTTTTTGAATCCCAACAAGAGCTTATTGGTTGTTTTTTCGATCAAGCAATTTTTTTCTACGTAATAGCGACTCGAATCTTCGGACAGTGTGACCTTCTCGCAATTTATTAAGGTAACGAAAGCCATGGAATCTTCATCGTCATAGAATATATTCGGAAGTATGAGCTCCTTGATCTGTTCGCCGTAGGGAGCCCAAGGGGCAGGAGTTTTTGAATAATCGTAAAGCTGATACTTTCCCTTGATCTCAAGCACTCCGGTTTCTGGGTTAAAGGTCCAATGCTGCTGCGGACCGCACTCGCCTTCGTATACCTCGGCGCTTGTTGAGGTTGATATAATATAAGTTGAAAGCATTACCATCATTATTATAAGTGTAATGCGTAAAAATCTTTTAGTTTTCATTTTTCGGCTCCTTTCTGTAATGATAGGGGTCAATTATTTTCTGTAAATGATGGTTTGTAATAACGGTATATTTCTTTTTGTTCTGCTTTTGAGAGTTTATCCCATTCGATGCAGATGGACTGTCCTTGGTTGTCTCTTACCATCAGGATCTTTTCGCCGTATTCGTTATATCCATCGGTAACGTGTATAAAGTTATAGAATTTTTGAGTAATGTCAAAGCCCAAAAGAACGTAAAGGGGAGTGGAAGAAAGCTTTGAGATGCTGTCGAAGGTGACGTTGTCTGACTTTTCAAGAAAATTTAAGATGTATTGCATTTTGCCGAGAGATACGCCGTAAGCATTGGCAATTCTTTCGGTGTTCATATCATAGTTAATTTTTTGAGAGATGATATATGCGGTAAGTCTGTGCTGACCGAGGATTCCCGAGGCGAGCTCTTCCGCAAGCTTCAGAAGCTCTTCTGTGTTTTCGCTACCGTATGCCGAGAGGAGCATAACGCTTATGTCACTTGATGAAATATAGCCGCGTTCAATGAGTTTTTCAAGAACGATGGGGAAAGCGATTTCGATCTCAAGTCCTTCCACATTCACTGTTCCGAGCAGCTCTTTGCCGTCATCATTGATTCCTATGCACTTTGTAACGATTCCGTTTTCCACTGTAAAGTCAATGGAAGGATTGATGTCAAGAGAAAGATGCTCGATGATTATCTCGGGGGTGGGCTCAATGATCGTAGGTGTCGGTGTCGTGTCACTATAGGGAGGTGTGATGATATCGGTGTCGGGCGTTTCTGTGTAGGTGTCCACGGGAATAGTACTTGTGTCGGGGGCGGTGGGCGGCAGCGGCAACCATTCGTTAACTGTTCCTCCAACGTTAAGGAAGGGAACTGCAATAAGGAGCATACACGCAAGCAACACACAGACAAAGGCAAGCGAAAGTCGGAGTCTTACATGTTTAATTGCTTTGGGTACAATCGGTTGAATATCGGCTTCCATAATAAGGTCGTAGTCGATGTAATTCATGGCTTCTGTCATTTTGTTATCCTTCATACTGTATATCCCTCCTTTTCTAAATGTTTTTTAAGTTTCTTTCGTGTGCGGTGAAGACTAACCTTGACCTTGTTTTCATTGATATCTAATTTTTCTGCGATCTCGGAGATGGAGTCCTCATACCAATAGCGCCTTATAAACATGATTCTGATCTCCTTTGGTTGATCCTTTAAAAATTTATTGATGCTCTCGCCCAGCAGCCTTGCGTCTACTGTGGCGGCAACATCTTCCGTTGAGGGGAGGCACTGGGCAAGCTCGTCACTTAAAGAGACGGTTACAGCCCTTTTTACGCTGTTTCGTTGGCGGCATCTGTCAAGAGCAATATTACGGACGATCTTTGTCAGAAATTGAATAAAATATGTTTTCGGCTCATTGGGCGGAATAAGATTCCAGACAGAAATATATGTATCATTTTCACATTCTTCTGCCGTAAAGCTGTCACCGACAATGGCTTGTGCAATATTTAGTATTTTGCTGCCGTATTTGTCTTTAGTAGCTTTTATGGCGTTTTCGTTTCTTGCAAGAAACATTTCAACGATAGTTGAATCTTCCAAAGTCATCCCTCCTCTCGCAAGAATTTTCCCTCTCACCCATTATAGCGTATTTTTATGTGTTTTGGTTACACGTTTTCAAAAAAAAATATATTTTTTTTATAAAAGCAGTCCACGACCGCAGGGTAAAGCTGTACTCTGCACAATTGCGCCTTTGAAAATACATTTTTGATTCCAAACAGAGGAATTTCCTATAAACTAAAAAAAGCGGCACCGTTAAGGTGCCGATAAAATATCCGTAAAAGCAAAGAAACTCGTCTTTCGACGAGTTTCTGGTGCGAGAAACGGGACTTGAACCCGTACGGTGTAAACCACACGCCCCTCAAACGTGCGCGTCTGCCAGTTCCGCCACTCTCGCAATTATTTGGTTGGTGTCTTTGCGACAACGATGATATTATACACCTTTTTTTTGTTTTGTCAAGGGGTTTTGAAAAAATAAAAATATTTTTTGAGAATTTTTAATTTATAGGAAATTACTCTGTTTTAAGTTAAAACAAATTGAGAGGCGCACTATTGCGGATCACAACTTTTTCCTCGGTCGCGGACTGCTTTTTTTTGTTGAAAATAAAAGAACTCGCCTTTCGACGAGTTCTGGTGCGAGAAACGGGACTTGAACCCGTACGGTGTAAACCACACGCCCCTCAAACGTGCGCGTCTGCCAGTTCCGCCACTCTCGCGATTACTTAGTTGCTTGAAGCAACGATATTATTATACATAAAAAAACAGATTTGTCAATACCTTTTTTGAAAAAAATAAAAATAATTTAGCGGTTAATGGTTGGTCTTCAAACAGTTTAAAATACAGCCGAAGTGAACACATACTCAGCTCACTTCGGCTGTTGGAATTAGTATTTCAAACAGTTCTCAAGGTATGAAAGTACATCAAAATCGTCAAGTGGGGAAGTGGATTTTAAATACAAGGGGTGGTGGGGATGTCCTTTCTTGGAGATCGCACCCGAGGAGTACCAGAGGGCGGAATATTTATTACCAAGATCAAGCATATCAAGTACACAGCCTTTGAGATATGGGCGCATCTCAATGATATTTCCCCAAGCTGCCCACACGGAGGGCTTGTTATTTTTATAGCTTTTCAGTATGTATTCAAAGGCGGCCATATTTTCGCGGTGGAGCTTTTCGTTCAGCACCTTATCCATATCAGTGGGCTTGGTCGCTCTTTGCGCGTATACGTTGAACATTATAAAGCTGTCGTAGCCATTGGAGTGCGCAATACGCTCCACGGATTTCAGTGTATTGTCAAGCTTATCCGGACGTGCGGTGGAGGGATTTATTCCGACGCAAATGAGGGGATTATTTCCCCTCGTACCGAGAATATATCTGAATTCATCGTACTTATTCGGCACAAAAAGCCATTTTGATATGTCATACTCTGTATTTGGTATAAGTGCTTCATTTAAAAGTGTTTCAAAGGAAATGATATCAAGCTCGCTTGTAGGTGTGCTTGGAACGTGCATAATTTAACCTGCCTTATTTTTGTTTGTTGAATGGAACATGGTCCTTGGGCTTGCGTTCTATAAAGGTGAAAAGAAGGATCGCAAGGAGTGCGTAGGGTATGGGGCAGAACTCGCCGGGGTTTACTTGGGACATGAGGAAGAGCCCGACATATGAAAGGAACAGTGTCATGGAATATACGTCACGTCTTGCTTTCCATACAAGGTATCCTCTGACAATGAAGTTATAAAGATATGCCAAAATACCCACAGAACCCATGCTTCCCCAAATCTGCGGAAGCATCATGTGATACCAGGTCATAGCACCCTCCTTGGGGTTGTAAATATCGGTGTTTCCGCGATGGGTAAGACCTGCGCCGAAGACGGGATGTTCCTTGAAATCCGTTAAGGAACGATTAAATAGGTTGATTCTCGGGTAATTTTTGTTGAAAAGGTCCCCGAAGGATTCAAACTTATAAAACTCCAAAAGATATCTGAAGGCGGTAAAACCTACGTAGATGGAGAGAAGAATTATGCCGATCCAAAGAAAACGAAGCTTTTTGTCATAGATCGCCATGAAGATAATACATATCACCATGAGTGCACAGCCCATAAGAAGTCCGCCGCCCGAGCCTGCAAGAAGAAGACAGGCAAACATTAAAAGCGCGGAAAAAAGATGGAATCTTGATTTTTTGATAGAAAAATAAAAGGGAAAGGGCAGCGCAAAAAGCAAAAACGTTGAAAGATTATTTGACGCTTGGAAGACCACGAGTATCGGGGAGTCAAAATACTTTGAAATGCTCTCGTATCCGCTTATAAAGTCAATATAATATGAAAGCACGTTCAAAGCGGCAAAGATGCCCATTACATACATTATTGAGGCGAATTTTTCATAGATATCGTAATCATCGCTCTCTTTATAATAAGCGTTTATAAGGACGTAAATAAGAAGGAGTCCGAAGCCGAGAAAAAAGGTATAGTAAAGGGCTGAGGGGGTAAAATATTCCTTGATGGAAAGCGACCCGATTCCCGAAAAAGTGACAGCAACGGAAACTGCGAGGAGTCCCGAGAAGCTCTTGCCAAAACGGAACTTCTTTTCATAAACAATAAAATGAAAAATTATGCTGATAACCAAAGCGATCGCCTCGGGAATAATAAAGCTCATGAATGCTGCCGCAGAGTCATAAAGAGAGGTTGCAAAAATACTGCACAAAAGAAGGGGCAGACAAAGAGCCAAAAGGTCGGAGCACAGGAGAAGGATTGCAATAATTATGTACCCGAAAAGCGCAACGCCCTTTAACTGATAATCATAATATACGGTAAGGCTTGCAATCAAAAATTGAAGGGCGAACGAAAGGGGAGAAAGGGCGAAGCGGTCAAGATTTTTGTGAAAGGAAAGATCACGGTATTTTTTTATTAAGTTGGTCATATTTGTTGCTTTTTTATGCTCCTTTCCCATTTTTTGAAAAAACATCGAGCTTCACGTAAATAGCATTTTTTTTGAGTCGAAAGCTGAAGTGAAACCAAAGAAAAGCAAGGATGCTTTTGACTTTCCTTTCGTTTGAAGTCGGCAGATGACCCGAGTAATGATACCATATTATTCAGCTTTTGTCAAGGTTTTTGAAGGGGAATCGAGCATGTGTTAAACCGCTTTTCAGACGGAAAAGCGCATGGATAAAAATGGTAATTATATAAAATAAAGGCAAATAAGAACAAATGTTTTGTCAAATCTTGGGTGAAAAATAAAAATTTGTTTTTTAATTTAAAAACAATTGAAAAAATGTTTTTTTTAACCCCTTTACTCTTAAAAAAACAATTGATTTCTATTTCTATAAGAAGTATAATAAAAGCACGCCGGTGGGGACAGATGTGGAGCTATGTGGGACTTTCCCATCGGATTTAACGGCTTTTCAAAACAAGTGAAGGAGGTGAAAATATGCTTACAGGTTCCGGTGAATATATAATTGACAGTAAAAAGAGAATGGCGCTTCCCAAGGAAATGAGAGCGGAGCTTGGTGAGTATGTTTTCTTGTCTCCCGGTTTTGAGAACGGCTCTCTTGCAATATTCCCTCCGGAAATGCTTGAAGAGCTCAGAACCATGATAAAAACTCGTCCGATTTCGGAAACGGTTTCTCTGAGAAGAAATATCTTCTCAAGAGCAAAGAGAGTTCAGATAGACGGACAGGGACGAGTACTTATACCGCAGGAGCTTCTTTCAAAGGTAAATCTTGAGGTTGAGGATAAGGTAAAGGTCGTAGGAAGCGGAGATTATGCGGAAATTTGGCCTCTTAACCTTTATAACGAGATGTTTGGCGATGAGTCTGAGGATCTTCTCAGTGCATTCCAGGAAGCAGGGCTTTGATGGAGGCTGTAATGAAGGATTATAACGAGATTCATTATTCGGTGATGAAGGAAGAGAGCATTTCGGCTCTCAGAATAAAGCCCGACGGAATTTATCTTGATTGCACGACAGGCGCCGGCGGACATAGCCTTGCGATTGCCGAAAAGCTTTCCGAAAAGGGAAGACTTGTATGTCTTGATACCGATAAAAACGCACTTGCGATTGCAAGGGAAAGACTTGCACATGTGGCTGACAAAGTAACCTTCGTTAATTCCAATTTTTCGGAGGTTGAAGCAGTGCTTGACGGTCTTGGAATTAACGGACTTGACGGAGCAATTATCGATCTTGGAGTATCAAGCATGCAGCTTCGTGAGGCTGACAGAGGCTTTGCATATATGCTTGAAGGTCCTCTTGATATGAGAATGAACCCCGATGCCACGTTCAGTGCTCGTGACGTTGTAAATACTTACACGGAAGCGGAGCTGAGGCGAATCCTTAAGGATTGGGGTGAAGAAAAATTTGCCGCAAATATAGCGAAAAAGATCGTATTATACAGAGAAGAAAAAGAGATAACAACTACCTCGGAGCTTGTAAAAATAGTTGAGAGTGCAGTTCCTGCATCTTCAAAAAAAGGCGGTCATCCCGCAAAAAGAACTTTTCAAGCTGTTAGAATCGAGGTCAACCGTGAGCTCGATATAATAAAACCCACGCTTAACAGTCTGATCGCAAGACTGAAAAAAGGCGGAATACTTGCAGTAATATCCTTTCATTCTCTTGAGGACAGGATAGTAAAGCATACCTTTTCGGAAAAGACAGGAAAGTGTACTTGTCCTCCCGGTTTTCCCGTATGTGTATGCGGATGCAAGGCAGAGATAAAGGTGTCCAAGGATCTGGCACCGAGCAAAGAAGAAATTGAGAAAAATCCACCCTCTCACAGCGCAAGGCTCAGGTGTGCTGAGAAGCTGTGAAATAATATGGAGGCAGCAATGAAAGAAATTGAAGTAAACAAGATCAAAAAAATAAATAAGTCAAGATACAACGCACAGTTTGGCGTGCCGCTCGGCGGACGCGGAAAGCTGGGTGCGGATAATATATACATACCTAAGGCCGACTCCTGCGAAAAAGCTGCAAAGGAAACAAAGACCGAGGTAAAAACCACGCTCAAGGAGAATGAGATCGTAAAGATTAAGGAAGAACCCTGCCTTGAAGAAAAAGCAATGGTAAGGGAAGAAAAAAAGGCACTTGAATCCGTTCAGAAAAAAGAAAAAGGACTCAAGGTTGCTGCCAAGAAGACGGTAGAGCTTTTTAAGTTTGAGGATGAAGAAAGAGTTATAAGCGTAAACTCTACAAAGAAGGGAAGAAGATTGCCCCTCGGAGCTTCCATGACGGTGCTTTTTTTCTCGGTGCTTCTCATGTTTGTGATCATAAACTACGTTCAGATATTTGAAAATCAGACGATGATCAACGAGCTTAAGACTTCTATTGAGGAGTCAAAGGAAACAGAAAGAAAGCTCACGGCAGAGCTTGAGCAAAAGTATGATCTTTCCCAGATAGGTGATTATGCAAGCTCTGAGCTTGGTATGGTCGGAAGCGAAAATAACAAGAAGGTATATATAGATATCGAAGAAGATGATACCTTTGAGGTCCACGAGCCCGAAACAGAGGATTTCGGAACTATTGCGACGGTGATGAACGCTCTCGGAGATACCTTTAAGGCTTGGATAGACGTGTTTGGATAAAATTATCTTCGGTGGTATATTGTCAATTGAATACGAATAAAATTTACATGGAAAGTGGGGAAAGTAAATAAAGTTACTTCCTCACTTTTGCGATAATTTCGGACAGTAAAGGTATGTCAAAAATACAAAAACCGAATAAAACCCAAATGGAGAATAAAATGTTTGAATCAAAAGCAAGAAAAAATGCAAATATAAAAGCACTTATCGTGGCGGTGCTGCTCAGCGCAGCAGCCCTTGTTATTGTCGGAAGATTATTTGATCTTCAGATCATTAACCACGACTATTATCTTGATAAGGTGCTTGAGAATATACAAAAGGAAACGGTCATCAAGGCGACAAGAGGAACGATATATGACAGAAATTCCAATCTTCTCGCAACCAATATCACGGTGTGGAGAATATTCATATCACCCTCGGATATTGCTGTGGATGATGAGGGAAAAATTGCAAGAGAGCTTTCGGACATCCTCGAGCTTGATTATGAAACGGTTCTTAACAAAACCAAAATAAAAAGCGGAGCCGGTTCAAAAGACCAGACCATAATGAAAAATGTGCAAAAGGCTCAAGCTGACGAAGTGAGAAATTTCATAGCGGAGATGGGCTTCTCGAATTGTATCTTTCTTGAGGAGGGTACGATGAGATATTATCCCTCCGGTGCACTTGCTTCCCAAGTAATTGGCGTTATGGGAACCGATGCGGGACTTTTCGGACTTGAATACCAATATAATAAGGAGCTTTCGGGAACTAACGGAGTATACGTTACGGCAAAGGATGCGCTTGGAAAGGAGCTTCCCGATGAGTATGAAAAATACATAGAGGCAAAGGACGGCTACAACGTAATTACCACCATTGACTCCAAGATACAAAGTATTCTTGAAAATCAGCTGAAGCTGACTTACGAGAATAGCCGCGCGGGAAACGGTACCTGCGGAATAGTTATCGACGTTGATACAGGCGCGATCCTTGCAATGGGAACGTATCCCAATTTTGACCTTAACTCCCCCTATACTCTTGTTGGGGAGTATGCGGAAAAGCTTGCGCTTTCGGGCTACGAAAAGGGAAGCGATGAATATGAACAGCTTGCAAGCGACCTGCTGTATAAAATGTGGACCAACAAGACGATAACTGATACCTACCATCCCGGATCAACCTTTAAGCCAATAACCACTTCAATGGCTTTTCAGGAAAACGTTATAAATGAAAACACCATGTATGAATGTACGGGTGTACTTAACGTTTTAGGCAATCAGATCCACTGTCACCAATTATACGGACACGGAAGAAATAAGTTCGCATACATGCTTTCTCAGTCATGCAACCCGACCCTTATGCAAGTGGCTATGACTCTCGGAAAAGAAAAGTTTTTTAAGTATTTTACCGAATACGGATATACCCAGAAAACAGGCATCGACCTTCCGGGAGAAGCCGTGGGATCTTATTTCTCGGAGGATTCATTTTCAACGGTAGACCTTGCAGTATCCTCCTTCGGACAGGGATTTACAACAACGGTGCTGCGTCAGATAACGTCAATTTGCGCCGTGGCAAACGGCGGATATATCGTAACACCTCACGTTGTAAGCGGTCTTACGGATTCTAATGGAAATCTTGTTGTGAGCTATGAGTATGAAAATAAAACGCAGATAATCAGTGATGAGGTGTCTGAAAGAATAACGGAGATACTCAAGGAGTGTGCTTCCACAGGCGGTTCCAAAAACACTTACGTTGCAGGTTACCGTGTGGCGGGAAAAACAGGAACATCCGAGAAAAAGGGTGTTATAAATCCCGAAACCGGAAAGGACGATATGGTAATAAGCTCTTGCGTTGCCTATGCACCTGCAGAAGCACCCGAGGTTGCGATCATTCTTATGGTTGATGAACCCAATCCTCCCACCGGATCAAGATACGGAGGATATGTTGCGGCTCCATACGTTGCAAGTGCTCTTGAGCAGATACTGCCCTATATCGGAGTTGACCCCATATACAGTGAAGACGAAAAGGACGGACTCAATTTTACCGTTGGAAAATATACAGGACTTTCTGTTGATAAGGCAAAGAGCAATATCACGGGAGCGGGTGTTAAATATGAGATCGTCGGTGACGGTAATTACGTTGTTGCACAGGTGCCTGCCGCAAACGAGGTAATGAGGAAGTCTGACGGTAAGGTTATACTGTATACAGGCGCGTTGAATTACGATTCGGGCGGCAATATCATAACTGACGGTATCCAGCTTCAATATTCGACAGTTCCGGATATCGTGGGAGAATATACTTATAAAGCGATAGCCCAACTGAAAGAACAGGGCTTTAACGTGTATATTACAGGTGCGCTGAACTATAATATGGGAACCTATGCAAGTATAACCGACCAAGGAAACAGTGAAGGCAAGGTTCTTCCCAAGGGCAGTGTAATAGTGATAAATTCCAGACATCTTACCGATATTGAGGATTAAACTCCGATGTAAATAAAAGACAGGAAGTATAAAGAATAAAATTATACTTCCGAGGTCTTTTATGAAATTTTCATGTTTTTTTAAAGGTGTTGAAATCATAAAAACAAATCTGTCCCTTGAGACGGAATTTGAATCATTGTCCGAAACGGCAAGGGGCGCGGATAAAAAAACGCCCTTCATCTGCCTTCGAGGTGAGCGCGATGACGGACATAAATATATTTCCGAGGCAGTCCGTCGCGGTGCTGCTGTGATCTGTGAGGAGCTGCCTCGGGGCTTTGAAGGAAAATTTGTTCTTTGTAAAAATACAAGACGTGCCGATGCTCTCATTCACAGTAATTTATGCGGAAATCCCGAAAGGGAATTAAAGCTTATAGGTGTTACGGGAACCAATGGAAAAACGAGTGTTTGCCATATGATAAAAGCCATTCTTGAAGCGGGCGGCAAAAAATGCTCAATGGTCGGCACTGTCAAAAATTATATTGGGGGAGAGGTATATCCCGCCGAAATGACAAGTCCCATGCCCCGTGACCTGTATCCTATGATGGCAAAGGCTCGTGAAATGGGAGATGAATATTTTATTGCAGAGGTTTCAAGCCATGCGCTTGAATATGAAAAATTTGCCCCTGTGACCTTTGCTCTTTCCGTATTTACAAATTTAACTCCCGATCATCTTGATTTTCATGGTACGATGGAAAATTACGCACGGGCAAAGGCAAAGCTTTTTGGGAAAAGCATCATTTCACTTATAAACGAGGACGATATATATGGGCGGTATATGTACGAGAATGCCGCTTTTCTGAAGTATTATTACTCAGCGTTAAGGGTAAGATCCGATTTTACCTGTCAGGATAAGGTGAATAACAAAAGTGACGGCGTTGAATTTGATCTGCTCAGCGATAATGAAGCCATACATATTATCTCCCACGTGCCGGGAGAGTTTACTTTTTCAAATACCCTCGCTGCCTGCGGTGCTGCAAGGCTTCTGGGAGTTTGGTGCCGTGATATTGCGCTTGGAATAAGGACAATGAAGGGTACCGAGGGGCGTATGGAGAGGGTAGGCGCAGGAGCGGATATTGAGGTGTTTATAGATTATGCCCATACTCCGGACGCTCTTGAAAAGCTGATGAGAGCAGTAAGAGGATTTTCCGATAGAAGACGGGTGGTATTGATTTTTGGGTGCGGCGGCGACAGAGATAGGACCAAAAGATCAAAAATGGGCAGGATAGCCGAGATATTTGCGGACAGCGTTATAATTACCAGCGATAACTCAAGAAGCGAGGAGCCGATGGATATTATAAATGATATTCTCGGAGGTATCAGCAGTAATAAAAAAATAAAGGTGATTGAAAACCGCAGAGAGGCACTTTGCCACGGTATAATGGATGCCGAGGAGGGAGATATACTCGTGGTTGCGGGAAAGGGTCACGAAAACTATGAAATTGATAAAAACGGAAAGCATTTCTTTTCCGAAAAAGATATAATAAAAGAATATTTGGCAAAAAGACAAATGGCAAAAGGTAATTACAATAAGTAATGAAAATGGAGTGAAAGTATGAAGGTATTTACAAAAGGAATGACGCTATATCAGATCGCCCGTGCCATGGGAGGAGCATACTCGGGGCAAGATGCAGAGGTTTCGGGTTTTTCCACCGACTCACGTGAGATTTTTGAAAATACGGTGTTTGTAGCAATAAAAGGCGAACGCCGAGACGGAGCGGACTTTATTCCCGAGGTGATAAGCAAGGGTGCCATATGCGCCATCTCTGCAACTGTTCCCGAGGGATATGAGGATAGGGTAATAAAGGTAGATGATTCTGTTGAAGCCCTTGGAAGACTTGCCTCCTTTTACAGAGATAAGATGAAGCATCTTGATGCAGTGGGAATTACGGGAAGTGTGGGAAAGACCACAACGAAGGAAATGGTGTATGCGGTGCTTTCCGAAAAATTCACAACACATAAAACCAAGGGCAACCACAATAGTCTTGTTGGTTTGCCGATGAGCCTTTTGACACTTGATGAAAGCTACAATGCCGCAGTTTACGAAATGGGCATGAGCGAAAGGGGAACCATCAGTGCGCTTTCAAGGATCGTAAAGCCTAAGGTAGCTCTCATTACCAACGTAGGAACCATGCACATTGAGTTCCTCGGATCAAGAGAAGGCATAAGAGATGCAAAATGCGAGATCGTGGACGGACTTTCCGATGAGGGAGTTCTCATATTAAATGGTGATGAGCCACTGCTTTCGGGAAGAGAGGGCGCGATATACGTAAGTCTTGAAAACCCCGATTCAGAGGTAAGATGCGTAAATATTTGTGAGGGCGAAAACGGATGCTCCTTTGATCTGATAATTAAAGGCGAGGTCATCCCAAGCGTTGTTGTGCCTGCCTTTGGAAGACATAATATAATGAACGCCGCTATGGCGTACGTTGCTGGTATGTGCTTTGGTATGACGGAATATGAGATAAGACGCGGACTTTTGAATTACAAGAGCGAGGATATGCGTCAGAATTTTGTAAAATACGGCGACTTCGTTTTTATGGAGGATTGCTACAACGCGGGTCCTGAGTCAACCAAGGCGTCTTTAAGCGTTCTTCAGAGCTACAGTGAAAGAAACGGTATGCGTCCCGTTGCTGTGCTTGGTGAAATGAGAGAGCTTGGAGATTTTTCAAGATCACTTCACCTTGAAGTGGGAGAATATGCCGCAGGTAAGGCAGCACTTCTTTTTACAGTGTCATCAGAGGCGCTTACAGAGGGTGCTTTGAATGGAGGAATGGAAAGAGAAAACGTAATAAATCTCGGCGCTATGCCCTATGATGAGGCTGCAAAGGTGATAAAATCACGTCTTACCCCCGGAGATTGCGTTCTTTTTAAGGCCAGCCGAGGACTTGCTCTTGAAAAGCTTATAGAAGAAATCAAGAGACAATAAGCTTTTTGTTTTGTAAATCAGAAGATAAAAGACAGTAAAAATATAACGAAAAGGAAATAAGACTATGAAGCTTACAATTATATTGGTATTCGTATTGTCGTTTGTTTTAACGGCAGTTCTCACAAGAATCATAATTCCGATTTTAAAGAGTAAAAAAATGGGGCAGAAGATACTTGATATCGGTCCCCGTTGGCACAAGGGTAAGGAGGGAACTCCTACCATGGGCGGTATTGCCTTTATCATAGCCTCAGCCGTGGCGGTGATAATTTTCGGTGTGACTTCTCATTTTATGCTTGAGGTAACTGAGGATAATTTTATCCCCAAGCTTGCGCTCAGCTTTGGATTTGCTCTTATATGCGGAGCTATAGGTATGATCGATGACTTTACAAAGTTTTCACACGGAAAAAACGAAGGACTTACAGCAGGTCAGAAATATCTTCTTCAGCTTGGAGCGGCAGGGCTTTATCTGTTCCTTTTAAAAATTCTCGGACTTATCGACACAAGTCTCAGAATTCCTTATTTTGGCATTGACATTGAGCTTGGAATATTTTATTATATAATCATGCTCTTGCTTATTACAGGAGTTGTAAACAGTGTGAATCTGACGGACGGTATTGACGGTCTTGCTTCAAGCGTGACGGCAATAGTGGGCGCGTTTTTCCTTGTCGTAAGCTTGTTCCTCGGAAGCTTGTCACTTGGAATCCTTTCTTCCCTTACCATAGGCGGATGTCTCGGATTTTTGGTGTATAATTTTTACCCTGCAAAAATATTCATGGGTGATACGGGATCCCTTTTCCTTGGCGGACTTGTAATATCAATGAGCATACTTGTGGGAAGCCCTCTTATTTCGGTGATCGTCGGATTTATTTATATTGCGGAAACAGCATCCGTAATGATACAGGTTACGTATTTTAAGCTGACACACGGAAAGAGAATATTTAAAATGAGCCCCATACATCATCATTTTGAAAAGTGCGGATGGTCGGAGATCAAGATCGTATCGGTATTTTCTGCGGTAACGATCATTTGCGGGGCACTTGCATTTTTTGGACTTAACATACTTTAATTTAAGGCAGTCGGCGAAAAGGAGACGGAAATGAGCGAAAAACAAAAAAAAGAAACTGCTCCTGCAGATTCAGGCAGCAGAATAACCGTCAATCGACCGACGGTAAATATCGGCAGAGTAAATCATACAAAGGAAAATGTGAGATCTGCCACAAATCAAAATGTAAAAAGTGCGGTAAAAGAGGTTAAATTTTCCGCAGGCGCTGTGCAAAAAGAATCTGCAAAAGAAAAGATAGATTTCCAAAAAGAATCGCCTTTGCAGGAAAATTCCGAAAAAAATACAGAAAACGGATTTTTTAAAAGCGTAGGGATAAGGTTGAAGGATGAAAGCTTCGGAGGATTTTTCTCCGGTAAAAAAGGGAACCGTCCTGCCAGTCGGATGCTCGAGTGCGGAAGTGTTGATATACCCTTGCTGATGATCTTCATTATTCTTGCGGTGTACGGTCTTATAATGGTGTTCTCTGCAAGCTATGCGTATGCTTACAGTAAGGACGAAAACAGTTATTCGTTCATTAAAAAACAAATGATATATTTCGGACTCGGAGCGATCTTGGCGGGAATAATAATCTGGCTTTATGATAGGGTGTTGAATATGGGTCTTGTGCCCAAGGTGGTGCTTATCTATTTTGCGGTTGCCATTTGTATGCTTGTCCTTATCTTTGTTCCCGGATTTGGAATCATGGAGGGTGAGACAAAAAGATGGCTTGACCTCAAGGTCATATCGTTGCAGCCCTCGGAGTTTGCCAAGGGTGCGCTGATATTGATGTTAGCCCTTTATTTTACCAAGTACGAAAAAAAGCTTGGACGTGAAAAGGGCTGGAATGGACTTTTGCTCGGTTCATTTATCCCATATGCCATGTCAGCTGTTATAATCCTGCTTGTATTTTTGGAAAATCATACCTCCGGTACTATTATCTTGGGGCTTATAGCGATAATGATGGTGTTTTTCGGTGAGCGCAAGCATATATTCACCGTTGGCGCTCTTGTTTTGGGGCTTACGGTAGTAATAGTTGCAATAACCTACCTTATGCAGTTTGATACTACCGAGAAAAAGGCAGAGGCTCCCGAGCTTGTAAATAAGATCGTAACCCACTATTCATGGAAGCGAATTGAAATATGGCTTCGACCTGAGGATTTCAGTATACGCGATGAGCTTTGGCAGACAACTCAAGGTATATATGCCATAGGCTCGGGCGGATTTATGGGTGTTGGCTTCGGACAGAGCCGTCAAAAGCATCTTTTCGTATCCCAGCCTCAGAACGATTTTATTTTCACGATCGTATGCGAGGAAATGGGACTTGTAGGTGCAGTGATCGTTATAGTGCTTTTCGCGGCGCTTATATGGCGTGGAGTCAAGGTTGGTGCCAAAATACCGGATACCTTTTCAAGGCTTGCGGTATGGGGGCTTACGGCAAGCATCGGTATGCAGGCGTTTTTGAATATCGGCGTTGTAACGGCTATTTTGCCGAATACAGGAATAAGCTTACCGTTTTTCAGCTACGGAGGATCGTCGATCATATCGCTGATGATAGAGGTTGGAATCATACTTGCTCTTTCAAGGTATGCTGTGAAGGATAACTGAGGGAGAAAACAATAATAGTAAATAGGACGGAACAATATGAAACTTTTTATATCGGGCGGCGGAACAGCCGGACACATCAATCCCGCTCTTGCAATAGCGGCAGAAATTGAAAAAAGACAGAAGGACATCGAGGTGTATTATGTTGGTACGCCTAAGGGAATGGAGAACACCCTTGTTACGAAGTATCCGATGTTCCATATACAGATACAGGGAATAAAAAGAAGCTTGTCTCTTGAAAATATTAAGACGGCGTATTATACTGCCACTTCATTTTATAAGGCAAGAAAGCTTATAAAGCGTGAAAAGCCTGACCTTGTTGTGGGAACGGGCGGATATGCCTGCTGGCCCATTGTCAGTGCCGCAGCATCAATGGGAGTGCCCTGTGCTCTCCACGAATCAAACAGTATCCCCGGATTTGTTGTGAAGAATTTGCAGAAGAAGGTGGATGCGGTATTTGTAAACTTCGAGGCAACGGGAAAGCTTTTTGACAAGGGAGCAAACGTAGTTCACGTTGGAACACCCCTGAGACCTGATTTTGAAACTGTAAGCCGCGAAAAGACAAGAGCGGAGCTTTCACTGGGTGATAAGTATCGCAGAATGATCCTGTCCTTTGGAGGAAGTCTTGGAGCCGATAAGGTAAACGAGGAGATACTGAATCTTATGAATACCTACGGGCGTGAAAATCCCGATGTGCTCATGATACATTCAACGGGTGCAAAGCATTACGATAACGTATACGGCGCCGCAAAGAAAATGGGTGTAACAGATCTTCCCAATGTTCAGATACTTAAATACATTTCGGATATGCCACAGAAGATGTCGGCAGCTGATCTTGTGATATGCCGTTCCGGTGCGCTCACACTTTCCGAGCTTGCGTATCTCGGAGTTCCCTCAGTGCTCATACCCTCTCCCAACGTAACCGATGACCAGCAGTACAAAAATGCGAAGCTTTACGGCAAGGACGGTGCGGCAGAGGTAATAAGAGAGTCAGAGCTTACCTCAGAGCTTCTTTATAATACCGTAAAATCCATAGTTGATTCTGATGAGAAAATGGAAAGAATGAGCATTGAGGCAAGGAAACTTGCTATTCCGGATTCGGGACAGCGGATATACGATTGTCTTTTCGGAATAATTGAGGAAAAGAAGAAAAAATGAACGAAAATAATGACGTAAGGTATCAAGCTGAGGAAAAACAGAGGATAGACGTGATCAACTCCGGCTCAAAAAGCAGGGTAGTGTCAAAGAAAAAGAAGAAAAAAATATCCCTTACGGCAACTGCAACTCTGATAGGTATTGCAATATTCATTGTGATGATCGCGGTAGGTCTTCTTACCGTATTCAGAGTGACAGAGATAGAGATCGAAGGGTGTAAATACTACTCAGAGGAAGAAATACTGTCCTGTCTTGGAATAAAGGAAGGGGACAGTATATTCCTCGTGAGCGAAAAGCGATGCGCTTCTTATTTGTCAGGACAGTATCCAATGGTGTATTCCGTCAGAGTTGATAAAAAATATCCCTCCGGAGTAAAAATAAAGATTACAGAGGAATCCCCCTCATACAGATTTGAGTTTTCAGGTCAGCACGTGGTGGTGTCCCATAACGGAAAGGTTATCTTTTTGGGCAACGAGCTGCCCGCAGAATTTGCCGACGTAATGCCCGCCGCGGTTCCTGCGGTGTCACGGGTGGTTGCGGGATACGTGATCGAATATCGGGACGAAAGTGACAGAAAGGCCTTGGAGCAGGTCATCACAGCACTCGAAAAAAGCAGCTTGAATGATAAGATTGAATATATCGAAATGAACTCAAGATTTGATATAAGGGCAAGCTACGACGGAAGATTTGAGATACTTTTCGGAGATAGATCTGACCTTGATGTGAAGATCAAATTTGTCGAAGGAATAGTGGAAACCTTGGTAAAGGGCGAAAAGGGAACGATAAACGTGAAAAGTGCAAAAAAAGGTTATCTGATACTCGACTGAAAATGTAAACAATTTGTTAAAAAACGCAACAAGTCTTGAAATTTGGGACAAGTTATAATATTATTATAAGGTAAAGATAAGTTTTGCCGCGAGGATTGTTGTCCAAAGGGCAAAATGTAAGTAACATAGAAAAATAAAAGATTGAATCAATCAAGGATATATTAAGGAGGGCAAATTTATGCCGTATGAAAATCAGTATGACAATACTGTTGTCAGCATTAAAGTCGTTGGAGTAGGTGGAGGCGGAAACAACGCCGTAAACAGAATGGTAGCATCCGGTCTTCAGGGTGCAGAATTCATTGCAATCAACACAGATAAGGCGGCTCTCAACAAGTCACTTGCAGATGTAAAGGTTTCCATTGGAGAAAAGCTCACAAAGGGACACGGAGCAGGAGCTAACCCCGATATCGGTGCAAGAGCGGCTGAGGAGAGCGTTGATGAGATCACAAACGCACTCAAGGGTGCGGACATGGTGTTTATTACAGCAGGTATGGGCGGCGGAACAGGAACAGGTGCAGCTCCCATCGTTGCTAAGGTAGCACGTGACATGGGCATTCTTACAGTTGGTGTTGTAACAAAGCCCTTTGATTTTGAAGGTAAGAAGAGAATGAATCAGGCTGAGATCGGAATCAAGAATCTTCGTGAAAACGTTGACTCACTTCTTGTAATTCCCAACGAAAGACTTAAGCAGATCTCTCAGACAAGAATTACATTCCTTAACGCATTCAGCGAAGCTGATAACGTACTCAAGCACGGTGTAGAAAGCATTTGCACACTTATTTCCGACGTTGGTGTTGTAAACCTTGACTTTGCTGACGTTACAACCATCATGAAGGATGCAGGATATGCACACATGGGTGTTGGTTCTGCACAGGGCAAGGAAAAGGCAGAACAGGCAGCAAAGCTTGCAATCTCCAGCCCCCTTCTCGAAACAACAATCGATGGCGCAAGAGGAATTCTTGTCAATGTTACAGCTTCCCCCGATGTTGCGCTTGAAGAGATCGCAGCCGCTTCCCAGCTCATCACAGACGAAGCACATCCCGAAGCAACCATTATCTGGGGTGCTATCATTGATGAAAACCTCGATGACGAGATCAGAATCACAGTTATTGCTGCAGGTTTTGATTCCGGCGCAAAGGATACACGCAAGAAGTCTACAGGTACTGTAGTTACTCCCAAGCCTGTTGTTGATGATGAAGATACAGCAGATAATGAGGCAGAAGAGGAAACCGGATACGGTGACGAGCTTGACGATATCCTCAAGATGATCGGTAAGAATAAGAGAAAGTAATAATTTAAATAAAAGGACTGCATTATCGGAGGCATAGCCATTGAGAGTGCAGTCCTTTTGAATAAAGGAAAAATGAAAAACGTATTGATAACAGGTGGCTCAAGAGGGATCGGTGCGGAGCTTGTTGAGGCTTTTGCCAAGCAGGGGTACGGGGTGTACTTCTTTTATAAAAGCAGTGAATCAAAGGCAAGGGAGCTTTCCGAAAGAACGGGAGCCACAGGTATAAGGTGTGACGTTTCAAAGGAAGAAGACGTAAAAAAAGCCTTTGAAGAATTGCATAAGGGATGCTATAAGATAGATATCCTTGTAAATAATGCAGGAATCGGTCAGATAAAGCCCTTTATGGATATTTCTGCGGAGGATTGGCAGAATATGATGGGTGTGACGCTGGACGGAGCATTTTTTTGCACGAAGGCGGCAGTGAGTGATATGCTTCGTGAAAAGTGGGGTAGAATCATTAATATCTCGTCAATGTGGGGGCAGACAGGTGCCTCGTGCGAGGTTCACTACAGTGCGGCGAAGGCGGGAATTATCGGCTTTACCAAGGCACTTGCAAAGGAGCTTGGACCATCGGGTATAACCGTCAACTGTATTGCTCCCGGATTTATAGACACGGATATGAATAAGGGCTTGAACGAGGAGGATGTTTCTGCGATCATCGAGGAGATTCCCCTTGGAAGAGTAGGACTTTGCGGAGATATTGCGGGTCTTGCGTTATTCCTTTCTTCAAATGAGGCGTCATATATAACAGGTCAGACTGTCGGAATAAACGGCGGAATGGTCATGAACTAAAAATTCTCAAGGAGATTGAAAATAATGAAAAAAAGAATTGTTATCTTGGGTGTTGCGGTAGCTTTGGCGGCGATGCTTACGGGATGCGGACTTCTTTCGGAAGATCCCACCTCTCTTCCTCCTACAGGAACTCCCACAGGAACCGTAACGGCGGAGGATACGGAATTTAAGCCCCCCGTGGATAATTACATTGATTCCTATTACGCTCAAAGCGTTAAATTTACAGATCCCTACGGAAAAGAATATACGGGTGAAACGGGCTCAGAGATACTTGAGCTTCTCCTTGCAATGACAAAAAACGCAGAGCGTTCAGCGTATCTCAGCTTTGCGGTTGACGCAAGTAAGTATTATACAGCAGAGTTTGACGGACCGGAAGGATCGGTGACCTACCGCTTTTATTTTTCCTCTGACCCATATGAGTGTTATTTCAGAAGCGGAGGCGGAAAATTCTATTATGCAAATCCCGAGGGAAGCGAGCAGTTTTTGAATTCTCAATATTCCGAGGCAGCATATCAAAAGGCTGTATATCCGGTTTTGACCATAGGGGGTAAAACGATAAATCCCGTAAACATAAATTGGGAATACAAAAAGGTAAACGGTGAATACGGCAAGCCCCTCCTTGAGCCCACTCTTGGAGGAGATGAGATGGTCAGCTCTCTTTTGGCAAGCTTTTCTCCGGAATTCAGCGTAACTCCCACAAAGCTGACGGCTAAGGTAACCGGCTCCGACGGTACTGTTCTTTATGAAGGTAGCTTTGATAAGCTTTGCTTTATGTCCCTTTCGGGAACTAAATCGGTAACGATAACCTTGAAGGCAGAGTGGGAAAAGAGTGCGGAGAGAAATTTCGCGGGAACTGCAGAATATAGCTTTAAGACAACCCTCAGACCTGCGGAAGCCTTCTCCATCAATAAAACCTCGGTAATGCCGGGAGATATAATCATACTCACCTGTACCAATTCGCGTGTAGATCCATCAAAGATTACTGTTTCGTCAAATATCAAGGAAATCATATATGACGTTAAATTCTTCCCCGTTGAGAGCGGATATCGTGCACTCATTCCCGTGCCCCTTGATACGAACCGCCAGAACGTGACGTATTACGTTACTGTAAACGGACAAAAGTTCACATTTAACGTAATTGTCACTCCGAGATCGGTAACTGCAAAGAAGATATCAAGAGTGAGTGAGGATATGTTGCAGAGCGTTGGAGTTGTTGCAAACCCCTATCCGCAGATATTTGCTCAGATTAAGGACGAGATTTTTGCCAACTCTGATTTCAAGAAGCTTTATACCTATGATAATTATCAGTGGGCATATAAGGCAACTCTAAGATCAAGCTATAGCGATTATATCATTTATACGGAGGATTCCACAGAAACCTCCTATAGAGCATATGATTATGCTTACGTTGGAAATATATACGATAAAGTAACCGCAGTGGCAGCGGGTAAGGTAGTATACGTTGGAAAGACAGACTATACGGACGGACTTGTTGTTGTAGACCATGGAATGGGACTTCTCAGCTGGTATTGGAATTTGTCTGAGCAGAACATCAAGGTCAAGGTCGGAGATGAGATAAAGCTCGGTGACGAGATCGGAACAAACGGAGGCGGCGGACTAACTGAGGTATATAACGGAACAAATATATCCGTTCATGTAGCCCTCACAGTATATGACGTTCCCGTTGACCTCGGAAGACTGATAAATAACTGATAGATAAAAAGGATGGAGAATTACGGTTCTCCGTCCTTTTCTTTTTATGTTTGATCATTTTCTTAAAAAATATGTTATAATGAATATAGCCGCCAAATTTGTAATTTGACAGCAGCCTTTAAAAAATTTTTGTATGATAATTATTATAAAAATCCGATAACTTTCAAAAAAACATGAGCCTTTCCCCAAAAAATCTTGACTATTATTTATGAAAGGCATTTCAAAAAGACGGAAGGAGGTGTGTTATGGAACTTCAAAAAAAGTAAGCTCTGTTATGAGCGACGAAAAGATCGTTGACTTATATTGGCAACGTGACGAGCGGGCAATCAAGGAAACCGATATCAAGTATAAAAAGTTCTTACTTTCGGTGGCTGTGAACATTGTCCACGATATGTGTGATTGCGAGGAATGTCTGAATGATACGTATATAGGGGTGTGGAATTCAATTCCCCCATCAAGACCGATCATTCTGCAATCTTTCCTTTCGACCATTATGCGCCGTACCGCGATCAACCGCTTCAATGCAAACAAGCGTCAAAAGCGTATCGCATCGGAATTCACCGTTTCGCTTTCCGAGCTTGAAGATTTCATA
>JAZQRT010000168.1:0-4976 GCA_045629725.1 Eubacteriales bacterium
ATTTTTTTAATAATTTTGTTTGTGCGTCAACCTATTATACGGTCAACTCCGCTCTGCCTTTTTTGTAAAAAAGGTAGGCCCAAAAAACTTTAATAAAGGGATTTTTTTTAATAATTTTGTTTGTGCGTCAACCTATTATACGGTCAACTCCACTCTGCCTTTTTTTGTAAAAAAAGTAGACCCAAAAAACTTTAATAAATGGATTTTTTAAAATTTTTTATTTGTGCCGTGCCCGTATACACCGTAGGGCGGGGGCTTGCTCCCGCCGACTACCCTCGCGCCGCTTCGCTACCTCGGCACCTTCTCCACAGGACACGGATTCCCCGTGATATGCCGAATATACCATTATTTTTTTGCGATCAACTTCTCAATATATTTCCCGCCCGGAAAGACCTTTGTATCTTCAATATCCACAAGAGAAAAAACGGCTCCCAAAAGCAGATACAATCCCCCCGCAAATCCGATCGCAAGGACGCAGGCAAGAGAGGCTTGGATCCTGCCCTCCATATAACCGTGGGCAAAATACCCTGCCGCCGCAGAAAGCGCGCCGCAAATCATGGGCTTGAAAAATCCTCTCCAAGGCTCCATAGCCCTGCCTATTTTTACATAAATATACCAAAGATTCAATACCGAAGTCACACCATAGCAAAGTCCGGTACTGATGGGCGTTCCTGTCATTCCAAGCTCACCGATTAAAAAATATCCCGATATGAGCTTTACCGCGCATCCCGCGGTCATTGAAAGTATGGGAAACATCCTGTGACCATAGCTTTGCAGTATTGCCGAGGTAACGCTCGTCATGGCAACGCCGACGGTTGCAAGAGCGAGAAGCGCTAAATTTTCCGCCGCTCTTTGTGCCTGTGCATCGTCAAATATCAGCTTTAATATTGGCTCTGAAAGGGCTGATAAACCAAAGGCGCAGGGAAAAGCAATTATCATTGTGGATTTTATTGAGCTTCTTACGGTCTTTACTGCAAGCTCCCCATCATTCAATGCCAAGGCAGAGGTAATATAGGGCACGATACCCAAGGATATGGGTGTTATCAGTGACGCGGGTAAATTGAAAAGCGGCATCGCAAGTCCCGTATAATTTCCGAAAAGCGCATTTGCCATCTCGGCGCTGTACCCTATCGAGGTAAGTCTGTTCATAACTATCATAAGGTCTAAAAGTCCCGAAAGACTTACCACCGCAGAGCTGATCGTTATGGGCAGGGCAGTTTTCACGATACCCGCAATAGCATCTCTGCGCCTCATGGTATATCCGTCCCTCACGCTTTTATTCTTTCTGAAAAGCAAAAGGCAAAGCATACACAGAGCCTCGGACAGTGTTATCCCCAATATGGAATATGCCGCCACAACAGGAAACGAATACCCTTTTTTTACGGCATACAGGGAAAAAAGTATTCCGAAAACAAGCTTTCCCATCGCCTCAACCATTTGTGACACCGCAGTTGGTATCATATTCTGATGCCCTTGAAAATACCCTCTCACCGCGCTTGTTATGCAAATAAAAAGCATTACGGGTGATATGGCAAGTATGGAGGGAGCGGCACTCGGATTTCCGATGATCTCACCGAGCGCTCCGGAGCCAAGGAACATTACGAGAGTGAAAAAGCCGCCCATCACCGCAAATAAACAAAGCGCCGCGGAATACACCCTTGCCTTATCTCCCTGCCGTCCCTCGGTATCGCATCTCGATATCAGTATGGACAGAGCAAGGGGCAGACCCGAGCTTGAAACTGTATAGAAAAGGGTATACACCGTATATGCGGAGTTGAAATACCCCATTCCCTCATCGCCCATTATTCCCACAAGGGGGATCTTGAACATAACACCAACTACCTTAACGATAAGGTTTGATATCAGTAGTATAAGCACTCCGCTTGTAAGGGCGCCGCTTTTTTTCTCGTTGTTAATCTTATATCACCTGCCGATAAATTCTCTGAAAAGTGAATCCTCCGGCAAGAACCTGTCTGTTATTGACGGAACATTCTTGAATTTTTCAATCATTTTATCCGCCTTTTCTTTATACGGGCTGTCATCTGTCAAGGTTTTCAAAAGATAAACAGCTCTTTCCTTTATCATGTACGGCTCATAAGCAAAGCTTGAGTCGATCTGTACGTCTACTCGGTGAACGTTGGGGAATATATTCTTCTCCTCGTTCGCTCTCACACCTCTCCAAAGCTCAAAGGTCCTCTCGGGAGGTGAATTCCTTGATCTTTCATCTCTGACAAGTCTGCGGAAGAAGCGAAGCTCGTCGGAGGTGAACACCTCACCGCAGGCAGAAACGTGGGACTCGGGATAAATATAAAGAGAAATGCTTCCCTCATCCTTAAATATCTCAAGGACCTCGGGATATATTGCCTGTATTCCCTCAAAGATCACGATGGTATCCTCGTTGGGAAGCCATTTTTCGTAGGCTATTCTTGATGAGGAGTTGAAATCGAATTTCGGAAGCATCACTTCCTCCCCGCGAAGGATCTTTTCTCCGCAAAGCCTGAGGTAAGGAAGGTCTATTGCCGCCACGGATTCGATATCAATTTCCGTCCCCTTTTCCTTTGCAATACGCTCGGATTCCTCAGCTCCATAGAAGAAATCGTCAATGGATATTTCCTTTACAGTCTTTCCTATCTTTTCAAATTCCTCACACAGTATCCTGCCGCTGGTGGTCTTTCCGGAACAGGAGGGTCCGGATAAAAAGATAATTTTGTGTCCTGACTGAATGGTCCTTTGAACCGCGCTTTTCATTTGTTTGAGAAAGCGCTCCTCCGATGCTTTTATCAAATCACGTTCATCAACATCTGATTTAAACACTCTATAATCGGTCACTATCATTCTTATCCCTCCGTTTTCTCTTTAATTTTACTCGTGCTTTTTTAATTTTATGTGCAATTTTATTTTTATTTGTACGATTTATATCTTAATTTCCGAATTTCAGCATTTCCTCGTACATCGTTCTCATTTTTTCACCCTCTGCGCCTATTTCAAGGTATTCATAGGGGTATTTCGGAACGTAGAAACGCTTGATGTCGCCGTCCTTAGTTACAAGCTTCGTTGAACCGCCGGCACCAACGGCATAGATACTATGCCTGTCGGACATTATAAGGGAGTTATAATATCCGTGCTTACCCTCAAGACAGAATCCCACGTTTTCAAGATTTCCGACAGTATTCTTCTGTCTGTATATATAATACGGTCTGTAGGCTGCCCCCGAAAGAACTACCTGTGAATAGTCCACGCATTTTACAGCCTCCGCATTATTTCTCGAATACACGTTGATACCGCTGTGAACGATATCCGACGCCTTCTTGGCAAAAAATGTATGTACCGTTACAGCCTCGGGATTCAAGGCAACGATGGTATCCACGGTTTTTGCAAAGCTTGCAAAATTATCTCCGGGAAGCCCCGCAATTATATCCGTATTGATGCTGAGATCGCTTTCCTGACGCGCCATTTCATATGCCGCAAGGAAATCTGCAGCGGTATGCTTTCTGCCGATACCCTTGAGGATATCGTCGTTCATGGTCTGAGGATTAACGCTTATTCTTGTGACACCGTATCTTGACGCCACGTGGAGCTTTTCCTTTGTCAGGGTATCGGGACGCCCCGCTTCGAGGGTATACTCAATAACACCGCCAAGATCCACGTTCTCGGCAATACAGGAAAGAAGGCTCTCAAGCTCAACCTCATTAAGGGTGGTGGGCGTTCCGCCTCCTATGTATATAGTTACGATCCGCTGTCCCTTTTGCTTTATAAGCTCCACGGTCCTCTTTATATCCACAAAAAGTCTTTCAAGATACTCGGGTATCATGGAAAGAAGTCTTTTGGTTGAGTAGGACACAAAGGAGCAATATGCGCATCTTGTGGGACAAAATGGTATTGAAACGTAAAGACTGCAGGTGTCATAAGGAAATTTTGACAACAGCTTATTTTCAAAAACCGCAATATTGGTGGCAAGCTGAGCCTTTTTGGGGCTTAAAAGATAATCCGAGGACAGTGTTTTTTTCGTTGCGGTCTTTGTTTCAAGATCACTGTACAAGGACCAGGCAACCTTGGCAGGACGTATTCCTGTGAGTATTCCCCATGGGGGTCTGTAATTCAGGAGCTGACATCCGCAGTTATACATCGCGGTGCCCACAGCGATCTTTGCCATGCGCTCCTCCGTATACATGGGCTTGGGCTCTGCAAAATACTCTGATTCCGAGCTTTTATCTCCGACGCTCATCTTTGCCTTGGCATAGCATCCGCTCTCCGTTGTTTCAACCTTAAGGTCAAGAACGGGAGTTTCCTCGCTCATTTCCTCGTTTTGAGAGAACTTTGCGCCGGGGAAAAATATCAAGCACAGATTTTGCACGTAGCTCAGATTTATTTCTCCGTCTATATTAACAATCATTTTCTTTGATGTTCCTTTGTTTTTTTATTTTAAAGGGTGCACTCATGAAATGAGTACCTTTCCCCCGCAGCCGTGGGCTGCTATTTTCTGAGGACCTTGCTGTCCATTACGATGGTGATGGGACCGTCAAGAACGGGGTCTATCACCATGTGCTCTCCGAAGGCTCCCTTTCCCACGTTTGCGCTCACAAGAAGCCCTCTGAGCTTGTCGGCAAAATAACAATAAAGCTCGTTTGCCCGATCGGGCACCTCTGCCGCAAGATAATCGGGGCGGTTTCCGTGGGAATAGTTGGCGCAAAGGGTAAAATTGGATACCACAAGGGCATCTCCCTTTATATCGTTTACGGAAAGATTCATTTTATCGTTTTCGTCCGTAAAAATTCTGAGCTTTGAAATTTTAGCCGCAAGAAGCTCCGCGTCCTTTTCATCATCTCCCTTGAAAACTCCAAGGAGTATGAAAAGCCCCGCACCGCACTCTCCAACGGTCTTACCAAGCGCCTTGACGCTTGCGGAGGTTACTCTTTGAATTATTGCTGTCATTATGCGTACCCCCTTACAACGTCTATAACACCCGACACGCTCTT
>JAZQRT010000169.1:0-12110 GCA_045629725.1 Eubacteriales bacterium
TTCAACTTTTCTTCGCGTTCTTTACTGTATCCGAAAAGCTCGTCAATGCTGACGTTAAAGTAGTTTGCGATTGCGGGTATCATTTCCATATCGGGATAACCAGCACCCGATTCCCAACGGGAGACCGCTTGATAGGTAATACCAAGGGCGTTGGCGAGATCCTCTTGACGGCGCGAGTCGCGGTGTCTGAGTTCTTTAATTTTTGTTCCAATATTAACTTTCATATTAGCCTCCAAATTTGATATCACCGGTGTGGCTATATTATAGCACACAGCATGGATATTATCAATAATCAATTTATTGTTTTATACTCAATGAATATTTGAGTGTTCGTGTCTAACGCAACAGAGGATCCATCAAACTTTGGAAAGAATTATATGGGTAGCGATACCGATTTATTCTACCGTTTTATAAAGCTGCGTGCTTTTGATTTTCTTAGGAAAAACTCTGAATTCATGGTGCTTTCAAAACGCAATTGAAAATCTGCACTATTTTGAAAAAATCCTTGACAATATTTGGATTTAATATTATAATTAACTCATAACATTAAAGTGTTAAATCGTTTTTATAAAGGAGATTTCAAATATGGCAAAGTTTAGATGTAAGGTATGCGGATACGTTCACGAGGGAGATCTTCCCGAGGATTTCAAGTGTCCTATCTGCAAGCAGGCAGTAAGTGCTTTTGAAAAGATGGAAGAAGTAAAGCCCGTTAACCCCAAGAACCCCTATGCGGGAACAAAGACAGAAAAGAACCTTTGGGAGGCATTTGCAGGTGAATCTCAGGCGGGAAATAAGAATACCTATTTCGCGTCAGTTGCTAAAAAGGCAGGTTATGAGCAGATCGCGGCTCTTTTCCTTGCAACTGCGGAAAATGAAAAGGAACACGCAAAGCTTTGGTTCAAGGCTCTTGGCGAGGTAGGCGATACAGCAGAGAATCTTCTCCATGCGGCACAGGGAGAAAACGCTGAGTGGACCGATATGTATGATAGAATGGCTCGCGAGGCTGACGAAGAGGGCTTCCATGCACTTGCAGAGCAGTTCCGCGGTGTTGCGGCAATTGAGAAGTCCCACGAGGAAAGATACCGCGCGCTTCTCAACAACGTAGAAACCAAGGCAGTATTTGAAAAGAGCGGCGTGACAATGTGGGAATGCCGTAACTGCGGTCACCTTGTTGTCGGCACAAAGGCTCCCGAGGAATGCCCCGTATGTAAGCATCCTCAGGCATACTTCGAAGTACGCAAGGAAAATTATTGATCTTCAGTTTTGGAAGTAATATAACGGAACAATTTAAAATTTTATAAAATAATATAATTGGGGCTGTAAAACTCGAACCGAGTTTTTACAGCCCCTTAAAAAATAAACTATTTGCAAAGCTCATCGGCAAGCTTTGCAAGAGATGCACGGCTTGCGGTGTTCAATGAGGACATGATCTTTACGCTCGTATCGGTAAACGTAAGTCCCTTGCACTTTTCAAGCATACCCTTCATTACTCTTGCGGCTGTGGGTGCCCAGCTTCCGTTTTCAATGATTCCAACGGTTCTCTTGGTATATCCACGCTCGGTGAGGTGATTTATAAATTCACGCATAAAGGGGAAGATATCGGAATTGTAGGTTGTCGTTGCAAGAACGATCTTGTTGTATCTGAAAGCGTCCTCAACAGCTTCTGCCATATCGCATCTTGCGAGGTCATTTACAACCACCTTAGGACAGCCTTTTGCCAAAAGTTGCTCTGCAAGCTCCTCTACCGCCTTTTTGGTATTGCCGTAAACGGAGGTATAGGCGATCATAACTCCCTCCTCCTCGGGTTCGTAGCTTGACCATGTATTGTAAAGTCCAAGATAATATGAAAGATCATCCGTAAGCACAGGTCCGTGGAGAGGGCAAATTATTTTGATATCAAGTCCTGAAGCCTTCTTGAGAAGCGCCTGTGTCTGTGCGCCGTACTTACCAACGATGCCGATATAGTAGCGTCTTGCCTCGCATGCCCAATCCTCTTCTGCGTCAAGTGCGCCAAACTTGCCAAAGCCGTCTGCGGAGAAAAGCACCTTGTCGGTGCTGTCATAGCTTACCATGACCTCGGGCCAGTGAACCATGGGAGCAGAAACAAAGGTGAGCTTGTGTGCGCCAAGGTCAAGGACATCTCCCTCGGAAACAACGATCTTCTTGCCTTCAAAGGTCGCGCCGAAGAAATTTGTCATCATCTTGAATGCCATTTCCGAGGACACTATCTTTGCCTCGGGATATTTGATGGCAAAATTAAGGATATTTGCGGAATGGTCTGGCTCCATGTGGTGTACAACAAGATAATCGGGATATCTGCCATCAAGTACAGCTTCAAGATTTGCAAGCCATTCGTCCTTAAAATTCTTGTCAACGGTATCCATTACCGCAACTTTATCGTCAAGAATGACGTATGAATTGTATGCCATTCCGTTCGGAACCACGTACTGACCTTCAAAAAGGTCAACCTCATGGTCATTAACGCCTATATATTTTATGTCTTTTGTTATATTCATTGTTTTCCCCTTTGATTGTATTAACTTAATTTGCTTAATGATATCATATTTTTACCAAAAAGTCAATAAATTAAGCAAATCATAAAATACTGCTACTGTCAAGAGCAAAAAAATTCCAATATCAACTTGACATTATTTTTATGATGTGGTATACTGAATGTAGAATTTTCTATTTGGAGGTTTTATTATGAAACACGTTATTACACTTAATACACGTAACCTTTGCAAGAGCGCAAAGAACGGCGGTTGCGGTGAATGCCAGACATCTTGCCAGTCCGCTTGCAAGACAAGCTGCGGAATTGCAAACCAGCAGTGCGAAAATTCTTCAAATAAGGAAAGCAAGTAATTTTACGGTTTTCCGTGTTTGAACTTTAAGGCGGGGTGCCGCGTGTGTTATCACGGCATCCCTCTTTTTCGGTTTATACATCAATTCCCCTTTTGAAAGGAAATTTACATATGGTACATCAGTATAAAATGTGCGGTTATAATATCGTTCTTGACATTTGCTCGGGGGCTATACACGTTGTTGACGATGTGGCTTACGATATTATTGCCCTTTATGAAAAATTTGGTAAGGACGAAATAGTTGCTGAAATTTCAAAAAAATATTCGGTTAATCCCGATATAACTCCTTCAGATATCGAAGAATGTTACGATCAGCTTACAGAGCTTAAGGAGGAAGGACGCCTCTTTACTCCTGATACCTTTGAGGGTATGGCAGGCGAGCTTAAGCGTAAAACAAGCGGAGTTGTAAAGGCGCTCTGTCTCCACGTTGCCCATACCTGTAACCTCAACTGCTCCTACTGCTTTGCAAGTCAGGGTAAGTATCAGGGCGAAAGAGCCATAATGAGCTACGAGGTAGGTAAGCGCGCCCTTGATTTCCTCATTGAAAATTCGGGCACAAGACATAATCTTGAGGTGGACTTCTTTGGCGGTGAGCCTCTTATGAACTTTGACGTTGTTAAAAAGCTCGTTGAATACGCAAGATCCGTTGAAAAAGAAAAGGGAAAAAATTTCCGCTTTACACTTACAACAAACGGTGTGCTTATTGACGATGACGTTATCGACTTTGCAAACCGCGAAATGAGCAACGTAGTCCTCAGCCTTGACGGAAGAAAGGAAATTCACGACCGCTTCCGCGTTGACTATGCGGGTAAGGGAAGCTGGGAAAAGATCGTTCCCAAGTTCCAGAAGCTCGTAAAGGCGCGTGAGGGAAAGAACTATTATATGCGCGGAACCTTTACCCACGCTAACCCCGACTTCCTTGAAGACATCAAAAAGATGCTTGAGCTTGGATTTACCGAGCTTAGCATGGAGCCCGTTGTATGCGCAAAGGGCGATCCCTCGGAGCTTACAGAGGAAGACAGAAAGATCGTTATGAAGCAGTACGAAGACCTTGCCGCTCTTATGCTTGAGTGTGACGATGCGGGCAAGCCCTTTACCTTCTACCACTATATGATCGACCTCAAGGGCGGTCCCTGTATCTATAAGCGTATCTCCGGATGCGGCTCGGGTACGGAATATATGGCTGTCACACCCTGGGGCGACCTCTATCCCTGCCATCAGTTCGTAGGGGACGAAAAATACCTCCTTGGCAACATTTGGGACGGAGTTACAAACAAGGATATACAGAACGAATTTGAGTGCTGTAACGTATATGCAAGAGAAGAATGCCGCGACTGCTGGGCAAAGCTTTATTGCTCGGGCGGATGCGCCGCAAACGCATACCATGCAACAGGCTCCGTAAGAGGAGTTTACGCCGAGGGCTGTGAGCTTTTCAAGAAGCGTATGGAATGTGCCATCGCCGTTGCTATCGTAAGAGAGCTTAAAAATCAATAATTATGAAGACACCGATATGTGATTTTGTAAAAAACTACCTGTCGGATAATATGATAAGGCTCCATATGCCGGGACACAAGGGTAAAAGCTTCCTCGGCATCGAGCCTTTTGATATTACCGAGGTAACGGGTGCCGATGCACTTTTTGAGGCGGAGGGCATCATAAAAAAGAGCGAGGATAATGCCGCAGAGATTTTCGGTACGGGTTCAACTCTGTATTCTGCGGAGGGCTCCTCACTTTCCATCAGAGCCATGCTCTGCCTTGCGGTGAAATATGCTTTGGCTGAAAATAAAAAGCCGAGGATACTTGCGGGAAGAAACGCCCATAAGACCTTTATCTGCGCCGCGGCGCTCCTCCAATTTTCCATGGACTTTATTCCCGAAAAAGCAGGATCGTCATATCTTTCCTGTGATATTGATTATGACGATCTTGAAGGGGAGCTTAAAAAAAACAATACCACCGCCCTTTATATAACCTCTCCCGATTATCTTGGAAATATGGCGGATATAAAAAGACTTGCAGAGCTGTGCCGCAGAAACGGAGTTTTGCTCCTTGTTGATAACGCTCACGGTGCATATCTTAAGTTTCTTTCTCCCTCGCGTCATCCCATTGATCTCGGAGCGGACATGTGCTGCGACTCGGCGCATAAGACTCTGCCCGTGCTGACGGGAGGCGGATATCTGCATATATCGGGAAGCGCCCCCGAGTTTCTTCGGGAAAACGCAAAAAATGCCATGGCGCTTTTTGCATCAACAAGCCCATCATATTTGATACTTCAATCCCTTGATATGGCAAATAAGTATCTGTCCGAGGGATATAAGGAGCGGCTCGCCGAGTTTGTAAAGGAGCTTGATATATTAAAAAATAAGCTTTCAGCCCTTGGTCACAGCCTCATATCCTGTGAGGAATTGAAGATCACGATAGAAGCGAAGCCCTATGGCTATACGGGATATGAATTCGCAGGACAGCTAAGACAAAGAGGCATCGAGTGTGAATTCGCAGACCCCGATTTTACGGTGATGATGCTCACTCCCGAAAACGGCACAGAGGCTCTTGAGGTTATCTATGAAAAGATCGCCGATATTCCGAGAAAGAGCATAATAAACACCCTGCCGCCAAGAGCGGTACCCGCTCGAAGGGTCATGTCCGTAAGAGATGCTCTTTTTGCCCCGTCGGAAAGGATATCCGTCACGGAAGCCGAGGGACGAGTTCTTTCCGAGCTTAACGTGGGATGCCCTCCTGCCGTGCCCATCGTGATCTGTGGCGAGAGAATAGACCGTTCACACGTGGAGCTTTTCCTATATTACGGCATCGAATTTTGCCGTGTAGTCAGGGAAGAATAAAAATCATGTGAAGTTATATAAAATTGCAACGCTTCTCGGTGTTGCATTTTTTATTTTCGGCACATCACGAATAAACCCCAAGGTTTGTAGGGGTGCCACCCTTCGTCCGTTTGAACGCGAACATTCGGCAAACCGCGGAGATTTCAAAATCATCTTCAATGCACCGGTTTACAAATATCCCGAAAACGATTGACAAAATCCTCGGATTAGGGTATTATTTAACTGATGGAAAAACAATATTAACGGTATAAAACGGAGTGATATTATGGCGAAAATATATAGATCAGCCGAGGCGCTTATCGGCAATACGCCTCTTTTGGAGCTTACAGGCATTGAAATGCTTTATGGATTAAAAACAAGGCTTCTTGCAAAAATTGAATTTTACAATCCCGGCGGCTCTTGCAAGGACAGAGTTGCTCTTTCCATGATAAATGATGCGGAGAAAAAGGGAATTTTAAAGGAAGGCTCGGTGATAATAGAGCCAACGAGCGGAAATACAGGTATAGGACTTGCTCTTGTGGGTTGTACAAGGGGATACAGGGTGATCATCGTAATGCCGGATACCATGTCCGTTGAAAGAATAAAGATGATGAAAGCCTATGGCGCGGAGGTCATTCTCACGGACGGCAGACTTGGAATGAAGGGCGCGATAGAAAAAGCCGAGTCACTTGCAAGAGATATTCCGAATGCGTTTTTGGCAGGTCAGTTTGAAAATCCCGCAAACCCCGAGGCACATTATCTCACAACGGGACCCGAGATATACCGCGACACCGACGGCGAGGTGGATATCTTTGTTGCAGGTGTCGGAACGGGAGGAACGATATCGGGAACGGGAAGATATCTCAAAGAGTGGAAGCCCGATGTCAAGGTCATAGCCGTTGAGCCCGATACAAGCCCCGTGCTGTCGGGGGGCGTTGGGGGCGCACATAAGATACAGGGTATCGGCGCAGGATTTGTTCCGAAGGCGCTTGACGCGGAGATATACGATGAGGTAATAACGGTAAGCGGCGAAAGGTCCTATGAAATGGCGCGTCTTATGTGTAAGCGCGAGGGCATCCTTGTGGGTATATCCTCGGGAGCGGCACTTAGCGCGGCAATAGAGGTTGCGGGGCGTCCCGAAAACGAGGGAAAGACCCTTGTGGTGCTTCTTCCCGACACAGGCGCAAGATACCTTTCAACAGAGCTTTTTGACGAGTGATGAAAAGAATTATTGTGATCGGCTGTCCCGGCAGCGGCAAGAGCACACTGTCAAGAAGGCTCAGAGATATAACGGGGCTTCCGCTTTTCTATCTTGATATGATATTCCATAAGCCCGACAGGACAACGGTGAGCCGCGAGGAGTTTGACGAAAAATTATCGGGTATACTTGCCCTTGACAAGTGGATAATTGACGGCAATTACAGCCGTACCATGGAAATGAGAATAAAAAGGGCGGATACGGTCATCTTCCTTGACTATCCGCAGGAGATATGTCTTTCGGGATATTACTCAAGACGGGGCAAGGCTCGAGAGGATATGCCTTGGCTTGAGGAGAAGGATGACGGGGAGTTCATAGATTATATAAAGGGCTTTCGTGAAAACCGCCGTCCCGAGATCATAGAGCTTATGGGCAAATACACGGACAAGAATATAATTATTTTCACCTCCCGAGAGGAGTCTGAAAATTTTTTGACACAGCTAAACGGCAAGGAGTAAATATGCGCTGGTATATTGAGGAAACAAAAAAAAGAATAGCCACCCATAGCCTTGAGGGGCATCGGGACGATATTGAAATGAGCGGAGAGCAGGTGTCCGGAATCATCGGCTACGGCGCTGAGGGAGGTATACTGAAAACGGACAGATTCTTCGTTTATCCCATGTTCCGTACCCATCCCGACGTTACTCAGTCTTCATATAAATTCAAATATGATACTCCGATGATCGATCTTGGTGATGAGGTCTTTGAAAAGGCAGAGCTTGACGGGGTGCTGACCTTATATACAAAAAGGGGCGACCTTAAAATAACTCACCGATATTATCCATCGGTAACGCTTCCCGTATTTTACGAACGCATCGAGATCGAAAATCTCGGCAAAGAGGAATATATCCCCGTATATGAGGCATCAAAAAGGATAAGGACCGACCTCCTTTGCAAGGGGTACGTATATGCCGAGGTATATGCCGACAAGGAGCCGAGGGGGATAAAGAGCGGCAAGAGCTTTGTTGTAACCTTTTCTGTAAGCGTGAGATTTGCAAATGATAAAGCACCCGTAGCGGAGAGAGATTCCCTTGAAAAAAGATATGCCCGAGTTGAAAAGCTAAGAAGCGAATGTGACCTTACCACGGGAAATGACCTTATCGACACCATGTTCGCCTTTGCAAAGGTAAGAGCGGGAGAGAGCGTGTTCAAGACCGCAAAGGGCAGGGTACATTCACCGGGAGGAACCAATTATTATGCCGCTATATGGTGCAACGATCAAAGCGAGTATTCAACCCCTTGGTTTGCCTTTACGGGTGACAGTATACTCTCCGAGGCTGCCCAAAATGCGCAGTATTGGTTTGAGCCCTATATGACCGATGAATATCTCCCGATCCCGAGCAGTATCATTTCTGAGGCAACGGACTTCTGGAACGGAGCAGGGGACAGAGGCGACGCCGCCATGTACCTTTACGGAAATTCAAGATATTTTCTCACCCGCGGCGAGATACCAAATGAGCGACAAAAAAGGATGCTCGATTGGTGCGCCGAATATATAAAGCGCAATATAACCGAGGACGGAGTTGTATTTTCCAATACCGACGAGCTTGAAAACCGCATATCATCGGGTATAAATCTGAATACCTCTGCTCTTGCATATGGGGGACTTGGATATTACGCTCTCATTTTGAAAAAGCTCGGAGAAAACAAAAAGGCTGAGGAAACGTTAAATTTGAGAGATAGCATAAAAGAAAGCATCGAGTCCTGTTTCGGTGCCGAGATATCGGGATATAAAACCTATGCCTACCACAAGGGCTGTGAGGTAATAAGAGCATGGAACTGTCTGCCCGTATATATGGGCATCAAGGACAGGGCAGAGGATACCCTCAGAGCCATCGACGAAAATCTCTGGTGCGAGAGCAGTCTTAAGTCCACGGAGGGGGAAGGGATAATGTGGGACAGAAGCGCCCTTTATTATATTTCTGCCCTTTTCAGAGCAGGTAAAACGGAATGGGCGTTCAGTAAATTAAAGGAATATTCCGAAGCAAGGCTTCTCGGGGAGCGCGTGCCCTATGCCGTGGAGGCGTATCCCGAATATAATATGCGCCATCTGAGCGGAGAGAGCGCACTTTTCTGCAGAGTCATAACGGACGGACTCCTCGGCATTGATTTTACACAGAGCGGAGCGGTGATAAATTGTGTTCTCCCCTCTGAGCTTGAAAAAATAAAGATCGAAAATATACGCCTCGGCGCCGAGCTGCAGAGCGTTGAGGTTGGGAAAGAATAAAAAAGATATGGGTGCGAACATCGCAAACATTCCATGCGGTTCGCCAAATTAACAATAACATCGTAAAACATTAAAAAACAAAAAGAGAGGTGCTTTTATGAGGAATATGAAATTTTATTCGCCGTCAGAGCTTCGTCCCCGCGGTTGGATGAGGCGTCAGCTTGAGATACAGGCAGAAGGACTTTCGGGAAACCTTGATAAGATCTGGCGTGACGTTCGTGACAGCGCGTGGATCGGCGGTGATGCCGACGGATGGGAGAGAGTACCCTACTGGCTTGACGGCTTCATTCCCCTTGCATATCTTCTTGATCGGGAGGACATGAAGGATCGCGCGAAAAAATATATCGACGCCATTTTAAAATTCCAAAAGCCCGACGGCTGGATATGCCCCTGCGAGTACGATAAGCGAGGGGAATACGATCCTTGGGCAATAATCCTTATATCAAAGACACTTTCCGTATACTATGACTGCTCGGGGGATGAGCGGATACCAAGGGTCATTTACAACGTGCTTTACAATTTCTATACCCTTTTGAAAAACGGAAGGATTAAGCTTTTTAATTGGGGTAAGGCAAGATGGTTTGAGACCTTTATTCCGATGAGGGCTTTGTACGATATCTACCCCGAGGAGTGGATAAAGGACCTTGGAAAAATACTTGTAAGTCAGGGACTTGATTATACTGCTCTCACAAAGCAGTGGGAAACTCCCCTCAATAAGTGGACCTATAATACCCACATCGTCAACCTCGGAATGATGCTTAAGGCTGAGGCGGTGGTGAATTCCCTAATGGGAGGAAAGTATAAAAACGAGGCTGAAAGGCTTTATAAGATCCTCAAAAAATATAACGGAACGCCTGTGGAAACCTTCACAGGGGACGAATGTCTTTCGGGACTTTCTCCGATACAGGGAACGGAGCTCTGCGCCGTTGTGGAGCAGATGTATTCCTACGAGCTTCTCTATGCCATGACGGGTGACAGAAAGTGGGCAGAGCGCCTTGAGGTTCTCGGATTTAACGCGCTTCCCGCTACCGTCAGCGACGATATGTGGACCCATCAATACGTTCAAATGAGCAATCAGATGGCGTGTCAGCGTTTTCCGGGTAAATCTCTTTTCCGAACAAACGAAAGCGAGGCGCATCTTTTCGGACTTGAACCCAATTTCGGATGCTGTACCGCAAACTTCAACCAAGGCTTTCCGAAATTTGCCCTTTCTGCCTTTTTGAAGGGTGAGGGCATCGTCGAGTGCGCTCTCATGCTTCCCACGGAGCTTAAGACCGAGGACTGCCGTATCACTCTTGAAACGGATTATCCCTTTGAGAACACCTTTAAGTTTACGGTAAGCTCAAGCGCCGACTTTAAATTCAAGGTACGTATTCCCTCGTTTGCGGAAAATATCACGGTAAACGGGGAAAGTAAAGAAAATTCCGATCTGTATTTTGATATCAAAAAGGGTGATGACACTGTAATTGATATCTCCTTTGAGGCAACGCCCCATTTTGAAAGGCGTCCCCACTCCCTTTCCTGCGTCAAATACGGCTCTCTTGTGTTCTCCGTTCCCGTTTCCTATGAAAAGAAAATGCGGGAATATACAAGAGACGGCGTTGAGCGTAAATTCCCATACTGCGATTACGAGTATATTCCCACGTCGGATTGGAACTATGCCTATAAGGACCGTGAGCTTCACGTTGAAAAGGGAAGTGTGGGAGAATATCCCTTCTCATCGGTGAATCCTCCCGTAAAAATTACGGCAAAGGTCTGCCGTATAAATTGGGGCTTGGAGGACGGATATGAAGCCGTGTGCAGAAAAACGCCCATTTCCCGTAAGCCGATATCGGACGAGGAGGATATTGCCCTTTACCCCTACGGCTGTGCAAAGCTCCGTATGACGGAGATACCTCTTTTGAAAAAAATTGCTATGTCACATTAACTGTTTTTTAGGTGTCATCCTGAGCGTAGTCTGCTCGAGATTCCACCTTTGCTGTGCTCGGTGCTGCTTTGCAGTTCGACTCCGCTAACGCTCTGCTCAGAATGACACGGGCAGACGAAGTCGAAGCCGAAGGGCGAGGCATAGCTGAGGGATCTCGGCGGACTTTGCTCGCTTGACACGTGGAGCATGGTACAAAAAACGCCGAAAATCAACCTTTTGATGTGACAGAGAAAAAACAATAAAATCACCCATCAGGAGAAACCATAGAAAATATGACAAGTCAAGAAATAGGCGCTTTGGTTGAAAAGCAAAGAAAGTTTTATAAAAGCGGAGCAACCATACCCGTTGAATTCAGAATTAAACAGCTAAAGGTGCTTTATGCCGCTGTGAAAAAGCACGAAAACGAGATATGCGATGCTCTTAAAGAGGACCTTGGAAAGAGCAGATACGAGGCCTTCATGTGCGAAGCGGGACTTGCCCTCACGGAGATCGGTTATCTTATAAAGCACACGAAAAAATTTGCAAAGAAAAAAAGGGTAAGAACACCCCTTGCTCAGTTTGCGTCAAGCAGCTACAAGATCGCGGTGCCCTATGGCAATACCCTCATAATGAGCCCGTGGAACTATCCCTTCCTGCTCACCCTTGAGCCTCTTGCGGATGCTATCGCGGCAGGGAATACCGCCCTTGTCAAGCCCAGCGCATATTCACCCGCAACCTCAAAGATCGTGGAAAAGATAATTAAAGAGTGCTTTCCCGAGGAATACGTGGCAGTCGTCACAGGGGGCAGAGCAGAAAATCAGGCGCTCCTTGACGAGAAATTTGATTTTATTTTCTTCACGGGCAGTACCGCGGTGGGACGGGAGGTACTCCGCCACGCGGCAGAAAATCTGACACCTGCGGTTTTGGAGCTTGGAGGGAAAACCCCCTGTATCGTGGATAAGAGCTCAAATATTCCTCTTTCTGCCAAGCGAATCGTTTTCGGAAAATTCCTTAATTGCGGACAGACCTGTGTTGCACCGGA
>JAZQRT010000170.1:0-2891 GCA_045629725.1 Eubacteriales bacterium
ACCTATATAAGCGTAATTTCACGTTGTTTGGTTACACTTTTTTTAAAAAAAATCTAAATTTTTTAGCGTAACGTAAAAGCCTTGTGTGAATCATTGACGCACAACTCTCGGCACATTCACACAGGCGCGCCGAGGTTATGAAAAGTTATTCTCACTTTCCATTTTTATCACCTCTTACTTTTATTTCCAATTAAATTATAACAAAAAAAACATTTGTTTGTCAATACGTTTATTGTGCGTTTTGAATACTTTTTCACAACAAATATTGACATTATTGCTTTTCATATTTCTATTAATATAATATCACTCAAAAATCAACACTTTGGGATAATTAACGCTATTTTGGGATAATTAACGTTTTTAATAGAATAATTGCAGTTTCAAATCACGGAACACTTCTTCATTTCCAATTAAATCATTAAAAACTATCAATGCCTTGTTTCTTGAAAAAATTGTCCTGTATGATCGCCTCTCTTAATTTATTTTAATCAAAAACAGAGTAATTTCATATAACATAAAAAAGCTACCGATCATTTTTCGGTAGCTTTTTAATTATTTTAACATTCTATAAGCTGATCTTAACAATATCCCCGTCCGAGGAATACACCTCAAGAATATCAAAGCTTTTGTGATACTTTTTAGCCCTCTTAAGAATACGCATAAGCTTATGTATATGGCGGGTTTTAATAATCACTTTTTCCTTTTTGAGAAGCCTGTGAAGCAAAAACGCGCCGAGATAATTCATCAATAAAAAGTTTGGGACAACAAGCTTTATTCCGTCGCCGTCAGAATCCTTTACCGTAAGCCTCATATCAATCTATAAATATCCTTACAAAGTCGCCGTCCGCGGATTCAACCTCCAAAAGATTACCCACAACGCCTTGGTCTGCAAGGGCAAGTATTTTTTCAAAATCAACGTTTTTGAGAGCATCCATACCCGAAACGTCGGAAAGCGAAACTCCCATTTCGACTGCGGTATTAATAAGCTCAAGGGGTAAATTTATCCTCACCTTGTCTTCATTGTCCCCACATTCAAGGTGAAGGACTCGCCTTTTCATGTCATTTTTGTTTTCAATCGGAACTACGCTGACGATAGGTTCATCCTTTTTGCCCGTTAAAAGCTCGTCAACACTGACTCCGAGTATATTTGCAAGATGTGGAAGCGCCGAAATATCGGGGCATGTCTGATCATTCTCCCATTTGCTTACCGCTTGGGGACTAACCTGCATTCTTTCCGCAAGCTCCTCCTGCTTCATTCCTTTTTCACGCCTGAGGGCTGAAATTCTCTTTCCTAATGTGCTATCCATGTTAATTCTCCTTTCATTTTGTGATTTAATTATACCTCACAAAAAGGCATTAATGAATGGACTATCGGTTGTTCAACCGTCTTTTTCACTCAACCAAATGGAGATTTTTCACTCAACCGTCGGTTGTCTCGGGGCTCGGTTTTGGGAATCACTTGCCAAAATCAACAAGAACCGCTCTCACAGGCGCACCGTCGCTGCCGCCGAGCTTCAACGGCTGGGCGCAGAGGAAGTACACACCATCTTCAATCCCCTCAAGACGCAAGCCCTCAAGGAGCACTACTTTCTTTTCAAGGAGTATCTTATGTACCGCCATCGGCGCGCCCTCGGGTCCCACGCTTTGAGTTGTAACTCCGATAAGATCGATTTCCGCCTCGGCAAATACCTCCGCGGCAGACTCGGTTATCACGGCATCGCCGTTTATGAGTATCTTTCTTGCACAGTCGATATCCTTGACTTTTGCTTCTTCAATTACATTCACCGCATCCGCCCCCGAAAGATTGCCGTGACGGGCACATACGTATACCTTACCTACGGTTTTTTCAAGAGGAATCTTATCCACGGTGTCCCCGTCCTTTATAAAATGTGCAGGTGCATCAAGGTGAGTTCCGTTGTGGGCACACATTGAAAGCTCGGTAAGGTTATAAAGCTCTCCCTTTTCAATCGAAGACACAAGCCTTTTCTCGGGCTTGGGGTCACCGGGGTAGACCGCAGAGGAAAAGACCTCTTGGGAAATATCGTATATTCTCATTTTACCATTCCGTAGCCGCCTGCGTACTTGCTGACCTCGGAGGCAACAACGAATACCTTATTGTCACACTCACGGCGAATGTCGCGGAGTACCTTCGGCATTTCTTTTCTTGAAAGAACGATGAATATCATATTCATTTTATCAGTTGAGCCATAGCCGTCAAATACGGTATAACCCATGTTATTGTTCTTCAAATATTCGGTGATCTTCTCTGTGCTTTCGTCATTTGCAATAAGCTCAAGGTTTGAGGTTCCGAGAGCGATCTTGTTTTCGATGGTGGCGCCGATATAAAGTCCCGCCGCATAGCCTACACAGTAGAACAAAAGAAGGAGCAGATCATCGCCGAGAGTTCCGATTATAGTGGAGATCGCAAGTCCCCAGATCACACATTCAATAAATCCAAGTAAGGTCGCCTTGAAGCGCTGACCTTTAACCATCATTACCGTTTTGAGGGATTGAATTGATATCTCGATTATCTTTGCCGCGCATACGATAAGGCAAACGAGTATGGGGCTTATCTCTTTGAGAGAGTCCAAAAATTCTGTCATGTTTTTTCTCCTTTTAATTGTAATATTTAATTGATCTCTTTAATTGTATCACTAATTTATTAAAACTTCAAGACAAAAATAAAAATCCCTCAGAAAATAGAGGGATGATATGTGAAAACACCTCTGCCGATATTTGTTCGTGTATCTGTAGGGGCGACCATCGGTCGTCCGTTTATACGCGATTTTTTTTAGGACAGTCGAGGTCGCCAACACCTTACCGTGTGGAGGAAATTTAGTAAATCGGGGGAATCGTGCAAGTCGGAGGCCAAGCGGTCTTAGGAAGACAAG
>JAZQRT010000171.1:0-14613 GCA_045629725.1 Eubacteriales bacterium
AAACTGCATTATTGCCAAGAGCAACGGTACAGCAATTAATGTCATAAATCCGATTGCAGAAGCACCGCCGTGAATTTTAGTCAGTGCATCCTCGTCTTGTCTGTTCTCGTTCAATGGACAAAAGCCCGAAATAATCTCACAGCCGATACCGTATATTGCAAGTAATATCCATATTGCGATTGCCAAGCCACCGATGTTTTCTTGATACAACGCATACGGAGCAATACAGAAAACGACACCCGAGAGTATGCACCACACATTGTAAATCCACTTCACAGGACTTTGCCGTGAGCCCAGTACCGAGAGTGCCATTTCTTTATGCTTATAGTTTGGATAAAAATGCGCAAGCAACAATGGTAGTAGATTATCTGCTACCAAAATAATAATCCATAATATTTTCATGTATTTCACCTCGCCAAATTCTTATTTATCCTTCTGTTTATCGCCAGTTTCGCCTTTGTATTACAAAGGCATCGGGCAAAGCCCATACCCCTAAAGTTGCGCACGTCCAAAGGCTCCCTCCGGGAGGGAGCTGTCAGCGAAGCTGACTGAGGGAGAGTGCGTTACTATAAAGTTTATCTAAGCTCAAAGTCACGCAGGCTCCTTCCGTCACGCTACGCGTGCCACCTTCCTCCCGGAGGAAGGCTTTTTGTTAGTTCCATTATAACACAAATCGGCAGAGAAAACAACATCTCTGCCGAAATTTGTTTGTAGGGGCGTAAACATCCTTATGAGAAGGAGCGCAAACGAGTTTTTATTACTTCTTCTCCACCTTTTTGCCGTATCTGAAATAGTTTTCAAGCTTTTCCTTCATATCGTCGGGCATTTTACGCTCGATGGGGAAGATCTCCGCATTAGCCGCTTTATCAATAACATGCTTTGCATAATCCGTTGCACGTTCAAGAGTATCACCGGAAAGGGGCCAAACGATATCCCATCTTGAGTGACCGCCCGCCTGTCCGTCCCTTGCGATACCGATTGCGGGAACACCAAGCTTTGCAAAGGGAGCGGAGTCACTTGAGTGAACGCCCATGGTCCATCTTGTGGTATATCCGATCTCACGAGCAGAGGATTCTGCATAATCGCGGAGGGACTGATCACCCGTAATGAGAGTAAGTCCGTATCCGAGAGTTGTACCCGTCATATCAAAATTCATGCAAAGAACGAACTTTTCAACCTCCTCGGGATGAGCCTCGGCATATGCCTTACTTCCGAGAAGTCCCTGCTCCTCAGAGCCGCACCAGATAAATCTCATGCTGCGCTTCGGCGGATTTGCCTTATAATACTTGAACATTTCAAGAATATTTGCAGAGCCGGATGCGTTATCCCATGCGCCGTTTCCGTAGATTGTGCTGTCATAATGAGCGGTGAAAAGGATTATCTCCTCGGGAAACTCAGTTCCCTCGATAAAGGCTGTTACGTTTCTTGACACGTTTTTACAGTTTTCCTGCTTAACGGTCATGGTAACCTCCTCGGCGCCCTCCTGCACAAGCTTTATAGCCTCTGCACATCTGAGACATACACCGGGGATCGTTCCGTTTTCCGTGATAAGGGGACGGAGCATTCTCTTGTCGATATCCGTTCTTTCCTCAGCATCGTTAAATGCGCCCGAAAATACCACGAAGCCAACAGCGCCCGAATTTACCATACGCTTATAGGTTTCATAGCCTGTATTGTTTACCATTATGATCTTACCCTTAACGTCGCGAAGCGCGATGGGGTCTGCGTTTTCAACGTAAACAAAGGGAGCTGTGATTCCCTCTTCGGGAGTTGATCCGCTTCTTCCGACGCCTTCAACGATAAGCTCCTTATAATAAGGCTTTGTAACCGTGAGAGTCGCTTTTTCCATTTTGAAGGCTTCAACCTCAAAATCTTCAATTACAGGCTCACCGCCAAGAGCTCTTACTTCATCGGCAATAATGTTTGCCGCGCGAAGCTCGTCATCGGTTCCGCCGTATCTGTTGAATGCGATCTTGTTCAAAAAATCAAGCTGGTACTGTCCTCTTTTCATTTTCTTACCCTTCTTTCAAAGTATTTATTATATTATATTTTCTTTACAAAATGCCAAAGTCTTGCATAATCGTTTACACCCTCGGAGATGACCTCAACGCCATCGAAAAGCTCCTTGCCGGTGTATGTATCTCCTGTTATCTTATCCTCATAAACTGCCTTTTTATCGGCATTTCTGACTCTGAGCTTCAAGATCTTACCCGCACTTGAATTTCTTCTTTCAACGTAGGAAAGGAGTATTTCCGATCTATCCTCGTTTATGAAATAATGGGACTCGAATCTTGAATCCACAGGCGCGATTACGGTATAATATTCACCCGTCAGAATAAGTCTGTCAAAGGTCTTATAAAGCTTAACCTGCTCGGACATGATGCGCTTTGCCTCATCGCTGACAGTGAGGATATTGAGCTCGTATCCGAGAACTCCGCCAACGGCAACCTTAAAGCGGTAGTCAAGGCTCTTCATATTATCACCGGGATTGGAAACGTGACAGCTCATTACAGATGCGGGGTATCCAAGAAGTGACGAATACTGAATCGGAGTTCTTGCATATGGCCATGTATTATCACTTGTCCAGATCTGTGAGCAATACTGCATGATACCGAGATCGTATCTTCCGCCGCCTCCGCTGCAGTGCTCGATCATGGTCTTCGGGAACTTTTCCCTAAAGAATCTGCAAAGCTCGTATACGCCTAAAACGTAACGGTACATTACCTCGTCCTGACGGTCTGCAGAATGATATGCCGAGCCTACCTCGGAAAGATGGCGGTTCATATCCCACTTAATGTAATCTATCTCAAGTCCTTCAAACACCTTTGTGAAAGCACCCTTAAGGTATTCCACCACCTCGGGATTTGACATATCAAGCACCCATTGGTCACGGGAGAGGGATTTTTCACGGCGCGGACAGGCAAGACACCATTCGGGATGGGATCTGTAAAGATCACTGTCGGGATTTACCATCTCGGGCTCGATCCAGATACCGAACTGCACACCCTCTGCCTTTACTCTTGATATAAACGAACCAAGCCCGTTTTTGAACTTTGCGGGATTGGGCGTCCAATCTCCAAGACCTGCCTTATCGTTGTTACGCTTGCCGAACCATCCGTCGTCCATAACGAGCATATCAAAGCCCGTCTTTGCCGCCTCTTTTGCAAAGGCAACAAGCTTTTCCTCGTCAATGTTGAAATAGCAAGCCTCCCAAGTGTTGAGAACAACGGGTCGGTGTCCCTCAAGCACACCCTCGGGAACTATGTATTTATTTATAAATTTATGGAAGTTACCCGACATTCCGTTAAGACCGTCGGGAGAATATGTCATGACAGCCTCGGGAGAATCAAAGCTCTCGCCGGGTGTAAGGGTATAGGCAAAGCACTCGGAGCCAAGTCCCACAAGAACTCTTGTATTCTCCATCTGGTCAACGTGTACCGAATTTTCAAAGCTTCCGCTGAACACAAAGTTGAAGCCGTAAACATCACCCTTATCATTACCTGCCTTTTTATCGCAAAGTGCCATAAAGGGGTTGAACTGATGGCTTGATGCGCCTCTGCTTGAGGAAATCACCTGTGTGCCGTGACTAAGGGGTGTGCGCTCAAAGTTTCTTTCATAACAATGCCCTCCCCAAAGCTTTATAAGATCGTATTCATATCCCTCAAGATCAAGGCAAAGGGGCATGCAGTTTTCGATCTTTATGTCTTTTTTCGACTTGTTCGTCACCTGCATACTTCTTGTTATAACGTTTTCCTCAAAATAAACGGTATAGAAAAGCTTAAGCTCTGTGCCTGCCACATCGTCTGTAAGCTTAATTTCAAGCGTTTCTGTATCCTCGGCAGCTCTTGCATGAGGAAGTCCCTGTATTTCGTGACGTCCCTTATATTTGCGATGGCTCTTGTAGGCAAACTCCGTTACGGAATTGCCGTCCCCGTTCTTGATCCTGAGAGCTGTGGGACGAAAATCTCCCGAGCCGTAGGTGGGACACTCCTGCAGAAACACGTCGGGAGAATACTCATTGCCATACTGCACCTTATAAGGTGAGAAGGACACTACCGAAGGCTCGAACTTGAGTTCCGGTGCGGGACGCTTTTTGCCGTAATAGGTATGCACAAGATATCTGCCATGCAAAAGCGTAATGGCGTAAAGGGTGTCCTTGGTACTGAGAAGAAACCTTCCTTCATTTTTTGAATACTTGATTGCCATAGTTTTTACCTCTTGTTTTTCTTTAAACGTAATAAATATAAAATATATGTAATAATAAAATTTGGCGGGAGAACCCCCGCCAAACAATAAACGTATCTTTAAGCACTTTTATTGTTTTATGGGTGCTTATTCTTCATACTCAACTTGAATTTTATAGCTTTTTCTGTGAAGCCATATTGATTTTATCAAAATACCGATCAACATCGCCAAAGCAATTCCGCCAACACTGAGAGTTACAGCACGGCTTGTGATAAAGTTTCCCAAAACCGTCATAAAGCTTTCCGTTTTGCTTTGTCCAAGTCCGCGCCTTGTAACAAGGGGTAGGCTTCCGACATATTCCCCCTCGTAATATACCTTCACAACTCCAACCTCTTCGCCGTCTAAAACGGGAGCTGTCAAAACGTCGTAAAAGATATCCGTTTGATATTGGGTCACAGCCTCAACGCTTACGTCCTTAGGCATAAACATCACGATCTCGCCCTTGGGAATAACTCCAACCCAGTCATATTCCTCTGCAAGTCTGACCTTGATCTCGCCCATGATCTTTCCGCTGTCTATAAGCGTCTTATAGGTGTACTTGTCACTGCCCCACAAAAGAATATCCTTTGCCGCAATAAGGTTATAAAATCCTCCGATATCGCTTCCCGCCTTTGCGTTCATTACAACACAGATATAATCTCTGTCTGCAATCTTTGCAGTTGCAACGGTACAATATCCCCCCATTACAGTTCCGCCCGAGGCAAGACCTGTTGCTTCGGACATGTAATAATCGGGATATATCTGCCTTGATAAAAGGTAATTCCTTGTGTAAAGCTTCCTTTGCGGAGATTTATTTGTGGCAGGCATAGTATATACGGTCTTAGCAGCGATCTCGCGGTATTCTTCAATGAGCGTAAGCGCTCTTGCAAGCTTTGCCACGTCCTCCGCAGTTGTATATGCTCCCGTCTCGTCAGCATCGGTGACGTTTACGTAATTGGTGGATTTCATCCCGAGAGATATTGCCTTTTCATTCATAAGCTCCACAAAGCTCTCTATATTGCCCGAAATATGCATTGCAAGGGCATATGCGGCATCGTTTGCATTATGAAGCACAAGCCCCACGAGAAGATCATATACGGATATTATTTCTCCCGGCTCAAGCTCTATATGAGCGCCGCTTTGTATCATGGCAATATTGTTCGGTACCGTGACCTTTTCCTCGTAGTTACCCGCTACTTGCTCGATAACAATAAGTGCCACCATCATTTTTGCGGTTATTGCAGGATAAGTTCTTACGGGCCCTGCAAATGAATATATTTGAGTCATCGTTTCTGCATCATAAAGCACCGCAGACCTGACGTACTTCAGCGCCATCAAGGGATGTGTTTTAACTTCCTCAGCCGATACAACTGTCTGCCCAAAAGCAAAAACGATTATTAACATTATACTAAGAATACAATATATTCTTTTCATTTTGATTCATATTCCTTTTTTGCTCGTTCTATATCCTGCTTGACCGCCGCAGAGAGCTCTTCCACGCTTGCAAATTTTTTCTCCGCTCTAATGAAGGACGCCAACTTCACACTGATCTCCTTGCCGTAAAGATCAAGCTCCTTGTCGATTATATAGGTTTCAACCGTGATACGCTCCTGTCCAAGCTTCACACTGGGACACACTCCAATATTGGTCACAGACAGATATCTCTGTCCCTCAAAATCCGTAAAGCTTCGGTAGACACCAAATCTCGGCACCACCATTCCCTCCTTGATGGAGATATTTGCAGTAGGAAAGCCAAGAGCTCTGCCCCTTTCAAATCCATGCTCTACAACTCCGTTTATCTCGTAAAATCTGCCAAGCAGTATACCTGCAAGAACGGGATTTCCCGAGGTGAGGGCATTTCTTATAGCAGTTGAGCTAACGTTCAGATCATCAACTGTGAATTTCGGAACAACTGTCACAGACACTCCAAACTGCGAGGAAATTTTTGCAAGCACCTCGCTGTCTCCCGACTTATACTCACCAAAGGTAAAATTATATCCGCAAACAAGATGCTTTGCTCCATACTCATTCACAAGCTTTTTAACAAAGCTCTTGCAGTCCATGGTTCTGATATCATCAAGCTCCTCCGTTATAACTCCGTCAACTCCGAGTCTTGAAAACATCGACACCTTGTCCTCCTCGGACATTATCTTATTTTCCCTCTTTACGTTAAGAGCCCATACAACAAAAGGGAGCTTTTTATCTTCTGCAATATCAAACCCCTCCGCCAGTATCCTTTGATGAGCTCGATGGATCCCATCAAAGCAACCGAGCGCGATGACACACCCTGAATTCTCCTTGTACTCCTGTGTAAAAAAATATTTTTTCATTTTTTCCTCAAAAAACATGCAGACAACACCCCTTTAGGGCACTGTCTGCACCTTGTATTTCATTCAATGTCAAGATAGTTACGAATAATAACATTCATAAGCTCATCTCTGTCAATCTTGCAAATCAGGCTTCTGGCGTTGTTGTGATTGGTGATATATGTGGGATCTTCCGTGAGAATATATCCTACGATCTGACTTATGGGGTCATAGCCTTTTTCAACAAGTGAACCATATACGTTTTTAAGAATCTGCTGCATTTCCAATTCTTTTGCCTTCACTGTTGGAAACTTTTGTGTCTTTCCGTTTTTCATTGCCATCATTCCTTTTCTTTGATTGGGCATCATACTGCCGCATTTGAGTTTATTATACACCATGTCATTAAAAATTTCAAGCACTTTTTTGCATATTCTTCACAATTTACAAAAAAATTTATTCGTTAAAATAAAAAATATAGAATTTACTGCCCACTTCCCGTAACTCACCTATTATATCAACAGATTACTTGTTTACTCGGCACCCCAAAACACCGCATGATAAACATTTCCCTTCTTAATACACCTCTTTAAAATTATTATATTCCAAGAAAGAATAAATTTCGGCAAAACAAAAAAGCGGTCCTCGACCGCAGGGAAAAACCGTACTCCGCACGAGTGCGCCTTTCTTTAATTATTTAAACCTAAAACAGAGTAATTTCCTATTAAATAAAAAAAGGCTATTAAAACCTTTGTCAAGTTTTTTAGCCTTTTATAAAATTTTATTTTTCCAACACCTCTGAAATGTCCTCAGCAGAAATTCCGCAGGTCTTGAAAAGGTGTTCTTTCTTGTTCGAATGTCCGAAGGAATCGATGGCAAGGATTGAGAAACGCTTATTTTTAAGCTTGGGGCTTGATGCCATAAGGCTATAAAGAGTCATTCCCATACCTCCGCCTCTGATGCCTTCTTCAAGAAAGACGATCTTTCCCGCGTTTTCTGAGATCATACCTGCCAGTGAATTTACAAATTCCTCCGTTTTTTCAATGGTCTCAAGAAGGATTATACCTGTTTTTTCAGTTCCCTGATATTTTGAAAGTGCCTTTTGAGCCTCTTGTGTGATCTTACCGTAAGTAACGATCACCGTGTCAGCTGAGCCCTCAAAGCTTTTCTTTACAAATCGCATACTGCCGTTTTCGGATACTCTTGAAAAGCCTTCCAGCTTTGTTTCATCACCGCTTTTGTATCTTATAAATACCGGTGAAGATTTTTCCTTCATGGCTTCGTCAAAAGCAAGGTCAAAGCCTTCAAAATCTATGGGCATAAAAAGCCTTGTATTGGGAACCGAAAGCACCATGGACACATCAAAAATTCCGTGATGGGTGGGTCCGTCCGCAAGAGCAAGACCTGCTCTGTCAATACAAAACACAACAGGCAAAGATTGAAGTGCGGCATCGTGTATCATATTGTCATAGGCACGCTGCAGGAAAGTAGAATAAACTGCAAAAACAGGCTTCATATCTGCGGCGCAAAGACCTGCGGAAAAGGTTGCGGCGTGTTCCTCTGCAATACCGACATCAAAAAATCTGTCGGGGTGCTGCCTTGAAAATTCTTCAAGACCTGTACCGTAGCTCATAGCAGCGGTAATAGCACAAAGCTTCTTATCTTTTTCGGCTTTTTCGCACATAACCTTGCCGAAATGCTCGGAGAATGTGGGAGTTATGGCTGTTCCTGCAGGAGATATTCCGTGGAAATATCCCGGATCCTTTTCTGCGGGAGAATATCCCTTCCCTTTACAGGTCTTTACGTGAACGATAGAGCATCCACCGAATTCCTTTGCTTCCCTTAAAAGTCTTTCTGTTCTTGCAAGATCGTTGCCGTCACAGGGACCGAGATAATATATACCCATATCTTCAAAGAAATTGCTTTGGAAAAGCATATCCTTGAGAGATTTTTTTCTTTGTCTTACAAATTTTACAAAGCTTCTTCCTACGAGCGGTATTTTTGATATACCTTTTCTAATGGATTTTTTTACCGAATAATATTTTTTTGACGAGCGAACCCTTGCGATATAATTTGCAAATCCTCCGATGTTTTTGGAAATGGACATTTCGTTTTCGTTAAGGATAATAACAAGACGCAGGTCCTCGTGGCAGTTATTGAGGGCTTCGTGTATCATTCCGCAGGTATAAGCGCCATCGCCCACAACGGCAATGGCAAATCTTTTTCCGCCCCTTATTCTTTCAGCCTCGGCAAAACCGATGGCGGCAGAAAGGGAGGTCCCCGCATGTCCCACACCAAAAGCATCATAGGGACTTTCTCTGCGGCATTCAAAGCCGAGAAGTCCGCCGGGGGTTCTGAGTGTCTTGAAATCCTCATAACGTCCCGTCAAAAGCTTATGTACATATGACTGATGCCCAACGTCAAATATAAGCTTATCCTCGGGCATATCAAAGACTCTGTGAATTGCGGCGGTAAGCTCAACAACACCAAGGTTTGAGGCAAGATGTCCGCCGTTTTTTCTGACTGTGGAAATAAGCTCATGTCTTACCTCCCCGCAAAGGGCGCTGCTTTCCTCTGTACTCAGTTTTTTTATATCCTCGGGGGAATTTATCTTACCAAGATATTTATAATTGTCATGACTTTCATTCATAATTATCATCCTGTTTACTTTTTATTCTTTAAGAGAGTCATTCCGTTTTGGAATAAAGGAGCTTTTTGGACCTCGGCAGCTTTTTAATAGCCGCTTCGGTTCTCAGTGCCTCACTTTTAGAGGAACACGGAAACACCTTCAAAAGCTTCACGGGAAGTCTTGCTCGGGTATATTTTGCCCCAAGCCCCTTATTGTGAGTTATAATCCTTGACTCAATATCGTTTGTCATTCCCGTGTAGAGTGTTCCGTCATTACAGGAAAGAATATAGACACACCATTCCATAAAGCTTCCTCCTATCGAGTTATTATATCACATAAAGCCTTACTTGTCAAATAAAGAATATTTTTTCAAGAGATTCCCTTAGAGGACGGCATATTGCAATAACAATGAGAAACATTCCGATTATAAATGATGCCGCCAAAGAGTATACGGACCAGAATATAAAGCGGTCAAATCCGAAGGTAATATTTATCATAAGCTCGCAAAGGAAGGATATTGCACCGCATCCCATAACGGCGCCTCCCGCAATATAAAGATGACCGCGCCTTACGTATTTACAAAGAGTTATAACTGCTGTAACCAGAATACCAACTGCCCCTGTAACGGGAAAAGCAAGAGATAAAAACCAATGACCTCCGCTTGCAAGGTTTATATATAACAGGTAAAGGATAATTGCCGCAAAATCAACAGGTACAAAGATCACAGGATTGGGACGGCGAAACCATACGGGAAGGACCACGATCACGTAGGAGATCGCCAGAGCGAGCATAACGTATCCAGACCAAGTTACTGCGGAATTTATTTTCATATCGCAAAGAAACACGATAAGCGCAGGAATAACGCACAGGCTTGAAAGGATAAAAAGGATTCCCACCTTGCTTACCTTTTCTTTTTTTATTTCATTTTTAGGGTAAAGAGGCTCGCCCTCACCCGAAGTCACCTCAGGATGGCAGACAACGGTTGAACACAGCGGGCAGCTCTTTTCGGAACTTGCAAGCTCAACACCGCATTTAACACAATATGCCATTTATTAATACACCTCGCTTTGATTACTTTGAATATTTACGCGGATACCGAGCTTTACAAGGTTTGTAAAGAATATTCTTTCAAGGTCGGTCTCCTTAATATTGCGGATAAAATTCACATAAACCTTGCCCTTGTAGGTAGCAACGGAGCAGTTATTTGGCGTTGAAGCAGGGGTTCCGATAATAAAATCGAATCTGTCAACGTATTTTTCCATTTCTTCGGGAAGACGGATAACTCCGAGATTTGAGATATTAAGACAAGAGGTAGTTTCTCCGACTGCGTTGTATACCGCTTTCATGATAAGATTTTTTACAAAAAGGGGAGGAATTCTTGTGAATATGGATTTTTCAGCGTCTGTATTTACCTTTATTCTTGCTGACATTTTCTGAGGAGTTATCTCCTCTCCCATTTGATGATGTACCGCAGTTGCAAGCTCCTTCAGTGTGTATTCACCGAGGCGCGGGTCAATACCGGGAGTAATATACTGAGAGAAATTACGTAAAGTACGGGCACCGTAAAGCCGTCTTAAGTTTACGGGTATCAGTACCTTCACCGGACGTTGACGGGAGATCTTTGGAACGCTTGTGTTTTGATGTTCAATAAGAGATTTCAGCATAACGGCACAGAGAAATTCCGTAACACTGACTCCGTATTCGTGAGCGGCATGTAGAAGTTCGCCTGCATCAAGGGTTCCAACCGTAAGGTCAAGGAATTTTCCTTCCTTTTTTGTTCCCTTTAATTTATAGGTTTTTGCGTCCCCTCTGGGGCGTGGCACTCTGCCTTCATGTTTCAAGAAGCAATCCTCAAGCTCCTCGGGATTTATAGGCTCCGAGGGGTCAAGAATATCATTTGAATAGGGGATTTTTGCTCCGTATTTTAGCTTCAGGTATTCAGCTGTAAGACTTTTTAAAAATATCATTCCGCCCGTGCCGTCGGTGATGGAATGAAAATATTCTACTGCGATTCGGTTTTTATAGGAAATAACACGTATAGCAGATTTGCCAAGCTCCTTTTTTGATTCAACGATAAGTGGACAGGGACCTTCCTCGCGCACCCTTGGAGCCTTAGGCATTTCTTCAAGGTAATACCAGAATAGCCCGTGCTTTAATCTTGCACACACTGAAGGAAAACGCCTGTGAATATTATCAAGCGCCTGCTGTAAAATTACGTTATCAACGTTTTCCGAAAGAGTGGCAGAAAGCCTGAAAAAATTGATCCATCCCCGTCTTTTTGCGGCAGGGTATATTTTGGCTGCATTGTCAAGCTTGAGCCAGTGGAGTTTTTGCTTTTTCATAGACATACCTTTTTTAAAAAAATGTTACTTATTTATTGACAAATCGAAAATGATAAACTATAATGTCGGTGGATTGTATACAAAAATACAATCCACAACATTATTATACCTAAAAATGAACTTTATTTCAAGGGTATTTTGAAATTTAAAAGGAGAATCTTTATTATGATGAACAAGGAGATTTACAATGTGGCAAAAACGAAAGCCGTACTTGCTCTTGGCGCAAACGGTGTTTCCATTACAAACGGCATTAAAAAGCCCGAGTCCCATTGGGATGGCGGCGTTGCCCCCACATTTGCAATAATTGACCTTGGCGGATATTTCAAGGTTTCTTCCATCAAGCTCATTACCTATTGGGGCGACGGAAGATATTATCACTATGAGATATACGCATCAACAGACGGAGTTGACTATGTAAAGATCACGGAAAAGAAGGACAACGAGATCGCAACAAAAGCGGGAGTTCTTCATGAATTTGAGCCAACAGACATGCGCTTTATCCGTGTTCTTATGCTCTATAACTCAGCAAATCCTTCCTGCCATATCGTACAGTGCGAGGCATTTGGATATGAAAACACCGAGTTTGAGCCTGTAGTACACGATTTTACCAAGGAAAACAAAGATAATATCGCATATCTTAAGCCTTGCAGAACCAATTCAAATGCCAGACTTTCATATTTCTGCACCGACGGAAATATAAACTCCTACTGGGTTGGAGAGGGCTTTCCAAGATATGCTGACGTTGACCTTCTTGATAACTATAATCTTTCCTCGGTATGTGTTTATACCCCTGCAGGATATGATTTCAGGTTCCGTATATATACCTCCCTTGACGGTGTCAAATTTGATCTTGCGAGAAAGGGCGTAGTCCATGACGGAGAAGGCTTCTGCGAGGTCATGATGGATGGGCTTGAAGCAAGGATCATCAGAACCATGATAACCTATTCATCGTCAGGCCCCGGCGGAGCTTCCATGATATCCCAGATCAAGGCGTACGGTGAAAAATCAGGAACGTCCGTAATACCAACGAGAAAGACTCTTGAGCTTGAGTCCTACGAGGACTGGTTAAAGCGCAATCACGGTGTTGATATCGGAAAGCTTGAAAAGTCAAACGGCAGATATGACGTAAAAAAGACCTATACGGAAAAGGACACAAAGGACGCACTTGCAGGTCTTATCACGAGAATTATAGGTGCCGAGTGGACGGATAAATTCACCTTTGATATCAAGGACACCGAGTGCGGTAATTACTACAAAGTTTCCCCGGCGGACGGGAAAATTCATATAACCGCCGACTGCGGCGTTTCTGCAGCAAGAGGTTTGGGAGATTATCTGCGTGATTATTGCAAGGTACAGATAACTCAGCAGACCAAGCAGGTGAATATGCCCGCTGTCCTTCCCATGCCCGAGAACGAGATATTAGTAAAAACACCCTACGAGGTCAGATACGCTTATAACTATTGCACACTTTCCTATACCATGCCCTTCTTTGGTTACGAGGAGTGGCAAAAAGAGTTGGACTTCCTTATGATCTCCGGTGTAAACCTTATTCTTGATCTTACGGCAACCGAAGCACTTTGGGTCCATTACCTCCAAAAGCTCGGCTATACCGTGGATGAAGCTAAGGATTATATCTGCGGATATTGCTACAAGGCTTGGTGGCTCATGGGTAATCTTGAGGGTACCTGCGGTACAGTCAGCGACTCTTGGGTGATCGATACCCTTGAAATGGCAAGAGTTAACCAGCGCTATATGACGGTAATGGGTGCGATGCCTGCACTTCAAACCTTTGTAGGTGCCATGCCCGCAACCTTTGGCAGACTTGCAAAGCCACACCTTGATAAAATGGGATTTTCCGATATCGGTGAGTATATGGCGCCACAGGGTACTTGGGCGGGAGGCTTCATCCGTCCCAATATCGTAAAGACAAGCTATGACGGCTACAGCTATCTTGCCGAGGAATTTTATAAGAGTCAGGATTTCGTATACGGACAGAACACGGACTATTACTGCGGCGATGTTTGCCACGAGGGCGGAATCGTTCCCTCCGATCTTTCAAAGCCCGAAATGGCTCGAAAGATACTTGACGAGCTTATGAAATCAAACGAGAAGGCAAGATGGATACTTCAGGCTTGGTGGGACAACCCCATGAAAGAAACCTTGGATGGATTTGCCGAGTTCAGAAGCACAAACGTCATAATACTTGACCTCGCCGCTCTTGCAAAGCCAAGATGGTCCAACACGGAAACTTGGGGAGGAAAGGAATTCGGCGGCTGCGGATGGATATTCTGTATGCTTGATAACTACGGAGGCAGAACGGGAGTGCACGGCAGACTTGATAAAATGTCCCAAGATATCGCAAACGCCGTAAACAATTCCTCTCTTATGAAGGGGATCGGAATAACACCCGAGGGAACTCTCAAAAATCCCGTTGTTTTCGATCTTTTCTGGGAAATGGCGTGGAAGACCGAAAAGGTGGATATCGGCGCTTGGCTTGATGAATACATACTCCGCCGTTACGGAAAAAAGACCGAATCCATGAAAAAGGCGTGGGATATATTCGAAAAAACTCTTTACGGCGTTGATACCTATGACGGAACGGATAAGAATAATATAATCAACGAAAATCCCTCTCTTGCAAAGGGATATTGTACAGGTCCATACTTTAAGATAAAGTATTCAAGATCCGAATTTGAAAAAGGTGTTGAGTATTTCATGGAAAATGCCGATAGCATGATGGGTAATGAGGGATTTGTATATGATGCCGTTGACTTTATGCGCCAGATGCTTACAAATGCCACGGACGATTATTTTGAGGCGATGAAAATATCCGTTGAGGAGCTTGACCTTGCAAAATTCCAAAAGGCAAAAAAGAAGTTCCTCGGTGCCATGGAGCTTATAAACGAGCTCTGTCTTTACAACAAAGCAGACCGCATGGGAGAATGGCTTGGCAGAATTTACGATTTCATAAATGACGATCGCAACGGTGAGTACGACGATTATTCTGTTGAAATGATGAGAATAAACGCCAAGGCTCTTGTAACTTCTTGGGCTTCCTCTCCTATCAACAACTACGGTTGCCGTCAGTACGAAGGACTCATGACCGACTATTATT